>NZ_LWEX01000420.1 GCF_001634885.1 Sulfitobacter sp. HI0040
TCGAGGGGCGTGAGGGAAGGTTTACCGATATCGCCGACGCGCTGACCACCGGGCGTATGGATGTGGCGATTTCATACGACGTCGGCTTCGCGGGCAAATTCAGACGACGCAGGTTGAGGCAGGTGAGCCCCGTGGCGTTCCTGTCGACCGACCACCCGCTGGCAACAGAAACGCGGCTGGAACTGACCGATCTGATCGACCGTTCCGT
>NZ_LWEX01000421.1 GCF_001634885.1 Sulfitobacter sp. HI0040
GCGGCGGATATCGGCGCGCGTCAGATATGGTGGTACGCCACCGTCGGTGCGGCGATCGTGGCCCTGTTCCTTCTGGCGTTCGGTCGCAGCTGGATCGCATGGTCCGGCGCGGTGGTGCTGCTGATTGCGCCCCATGTCTGGGGTGCGCCGCAGCCCGAAACCTACGCGGGGCCGGTACCGCCCGAACTGGCGGCGCTCTTCGCCTCCCGGGCGCTGGGGACGGGACTGGCCGCATGGGTCGTGCTGGGTAGCCTCGCGGGATATTTCTGGCGGCGCGAAACGCTGCGCGCGGGGTGATCCCGCAGCTCAAGGAGCTATTCCATGGACAGGGCTTTGTGGCTTTTCCTGATCGGCCTCGTGTTCGGGGGCGGGCTCGGGTTCACGCTGGCCGCGGGCTATGGCGTGACCTTCGATGGTCATGACCATGCCGCTGCCGGTGCTGAGGCCCACGTCACAGTGGGCACGGAACACATGGCCCAGCATGCCACCCCGCTGGAGGTTTCGGCCATCGCCGCCCCGGAGGTTTCGCTGCTGATCGATCCCGACCCGGACGCAGGCTGGAACCTTCAGGTCAAGACGCGCAACTTCGACTTCGCCCCCCGCGATGCCGGGGGCGTTCACGTGGACGGCACGGGCCACGCGCATCTCTACGTCAACGGGGTGAAGCAGGCGCGGCTCTACGGCGATTGGCACCATATTCCCGACCTGCCCGCGGGAGAGGTGATCATCGAGGTTGTGCTGAACACGAACGACCACCGACCGCTGGCAGTGGCGGGGCGGAAGATCGCCGCCGAAACCCGGCTCATCGTCGAATGACGCGCCGCAATTTCCTCCGTCGCTTGCCCGAGGGCCCCGCTTGCGTTAGGCCCGGCCCATCCCCTTTGCCCCTATCACGATTGGACGTTTCAGTATGACGGTGACCCTGCATGTCTGCACAACCTGCCGCGCTGGCGAGATCGAAGCGGAGGATGCTCCCCGCCCCGGCGCGCGGCTTCACGCGGCCCTGACCGAAGCGGGCGCGCCCGAAGGCGTGCGCATCGTGCCGGTGGAATGTCTTTCCGCCTGTTCGCAGGGGGCTTCCGTGGCGCTTTCGGCCCCGGGCAAATGGACCTATGTCTACGGTCGCCTGAGCTGCGCGGATACGTCTGACATCCTCGCCGGTGCCGCGGCCTATGCCGCGACGACAGATGGCCTTGTGCCATGGCGCGAACGCCCGGTCATTTTCCGCAAGCAAAGCCTTGCCCGCATTCCCCCGATGGAGATTCCGAATGACTGACCTCGCAAAGATACCGGTGACCGTGATCACCGGCTTCCTCGGATCGGGCAAGACCACGCTGATCCGGCATTTGATGACCCATTCGCAGGGCCGCAGGCTCGCTGTTCTGGTCAATGAATTCGGGACGGTCGGCGTGGACGGAGACATCCTGAAATCCTGCGCGGACGAAGATTGCCCCGCCGAGAACATCGTCGAACTGGCCAATGGCTGCATCTGCTGCACCGTGGCCGATGACTTCATTCCGACGATCGAGGCGCTGATGGCGATGCCCACCCGGCCCGATCACATCCTGATCGAAACCTCCGGTCTGGCTTTGCCGAAGCCGCTGCTGAAGGCGTTTGACTGGCCCGCCATCCGGTCGAAGATCACCGTGGACGGGGTGATCGCGCTGGCCGATGCAGAAGCGGTGGCCGCCGGACGGTTCGCGCCCGATGTGGCGGCGGTGGATGCCCAGCGTCAGGCCGATGACAGCCTCGACCATGAAACGCCCCTGAGCGAGGTATTTGAGGATCAGATTTCCTGTGCGGACATCGTGCTTCTGTCAAAGGCCGACCTCGCGGGGGAATCCGGCCTCGCCAAGGCGCGCGAGGTGGTAGAAGCCGAAAGCCCGCGTCGGATCCCGATTCTGGAAATGAGCGAGGGCGTCGTTGACCCCAAGGTCGTGCTGGGCCTGAACGCGCAGGCAGAAGACGACCTAGCGGCACGTCCTTCCCACCATGACGGCGCCGACGATCATGAACACGACGACTTTGAAACCGTCGTGATCCCGATGCCCGAAATCGAAGATGTAAGCGCGCTCGTATCCGCGATCGAGGAAATGGCGGCGGAGCAGAACATTCTGCGCGTCAAAGGCTACGTGGCCGTCGCGGGCAAACCCATGCGCCTGCTTGTGCAGGCCGTGGGCGGGCGTGTCCGCCACCAGTTCGACCGGCCTTGGGGCAGCGACATGCGCGCCGGGCATCTGGTTGTCATCGCCGAACATGACGACGTGAACGAACCCCGCATCCGCGCGGCGCTGGGGGCCTGAAACGATGCATGTCGTCTTCCGCGACAGCCACGGGTTGGAGGATACGGACACACCGTTCGATCCCGGACAGACCCCGGCTGACCTGATCGTCCTGTCGTTTTCCGACAGCGATCTGGGGGCTTTCGCGGCGGGCTGGCATCGTGGGGGCGGCCCCGATGGGGACTTGCCCAGCCTGCGGTTGTGCAACCTCGTCGCGCTGCGGCACCCGGCCAGCGTGGACAATTACGTGGAACAGACACTCGCCGGAGCCAAGGGCATCCTGATCCGCCTGATCGGGGGCGAGAATTATTGGCCCTACGGGGTGATGCAGGTGCAGGACTTTGCCCGTCGCAACGGGATTGCACTGGCGATCCTGCCCGCCGACGGGCGCGAGGACCCGGCGCTCGACGGTTATTCCACCCTTCCGGTTTCCACCCTGCGGCGGTTGCAGCATTTGTGTGATGCGGGCGGCGCGGTCGCTGCGCAGGCGGCGCTTGCGCAGCTTGCCTTGGCTGCTGGTTTCTATGCGGGTCCCGTTCCCGGCGCCAAGTCGGTGCCGGACTGCGGCTTCTACACGCCGGAACGGGGGTTCGTGCCCTATTTCGATGCAGGCGCCGGCGATGTGGTGGTGGTGACCTTTTATCGCAGCTACCTCATGGCCGCCGATACCGCACCGGTGGACGCGCTGCTGAACGAACTCGCTGAACGCGGCTTCAACGCCGTCGGAATCTTCGTGCCCTCGCTAAAGGCCGAAAGCGCGCGAACGTTCCTGATCAACGCCTTCACCGGCGTGAAGCCTGTGGCCATCGTGAACGCCACCGCTTTCTCGGGTCGGGGTGAGGATGGCACCACGCCGCTGGACACGCCGGGCTGCCCCGTTTTTCAGGTGGCGCTCTCCACCGCGCGGCAGAAGGACTGGGCAGAGGCGGAGCGTGGATTGTCCCCGGCAGATCTGGCCATGCATGTCGTATTGCCCGAGGTGGATGGCCGGATCTTTGCCGGGGTGATCAGCTTCAAGGCCCCGGAGCGCAGGGACCCGCATCTGCAATACGCCCGGTTCAGCCACAGGCCCCATGTGGCCCGCATCCGCGCTGTGGTTGATCGCGTCAAGGCATGGCACCGGCTGTCGGAAACGCCGAAGGCGAAGCGGGAACTGGCGCTTGTCCTGTCCACCTACCCGGGTCGGACAGATCAGCTGGCCCATGCGGTCGGCCTTGATGCGCTGGCGAGTGTCGAAGACATGCTGCTGATGCTGGCGGGCTTCGGCTATGGGGTGCGCCCGCAGATAGGTTTTGGCCGGGCGCTGGCCAGCGAGATACTCGAATGGTCCCTGTCTGACTACGAGGCGGCGCTCGATGATCTGCCGGAGCCACTACGCGAGGCGGTCCATGAAGCATGGGGCAGGCCCGAAGCGGATCCCCTGGTGCGCGACGGTAGCTTTCACTTCCCCGCCATCCGCTGCGGGAACGCCTTGGTGGCGCTGCAGCCCGAACGCGGCGATCCTGCATCCCGGGACGACGATTATCACGACCTCGCCCGGGTCCCGCGCCATTCCTATGTGGCGTTCTACCTTTGGCTGCGGTCGCAGCGGCTGCATGCCCTGATTCACATGGGGGCGCATGGCACGCTGGAATGGCTGCCCGGCAAGGCGGTGGCCCTGTCTGACGAATGCTGGCCCGAAGTTCTGACCGGCCCGCTTCCGGTGATCTATCCCTTCATCGTAAATGATCCGGGTGAGGCGGCGCAGGCCAAACGGCGCATCGGGGCAGTCACGTTGGGCCATCTGCCGCCGCCGATGAAGGACAGCGCCGTGCCCGACGGGCTGTTGCAACTGGAACGGCTGCTCGACGAATATTCAACCGCCGACGGGCTCGACCCCTCCCGCCGGGACCGGCTGGTCGAAACGATCCGCTCCGAAGCGCAGGCCGCCGGGGTCGAGGAAGACCTCGGTCTCGATGCCGCAAGCTCCGCCGCCGAAGCGATCACCCGGATCGACCGTTTCGTCTGCGACATCAAGGAAAGCCAGTATGGTGACGGGCTGCATGTCTTCGGCACCGCCGAGGGTGAGAACGACGGCCTGTTGCAGGCACTGCGGGGCCGCAGGGTCGATGCGGGCCCGTCGGGCTCCCCCTACCGGGGCCGGTCCGATGTTCTGCCCACAGGCCGCAACCTCTTTTCCGTCGACCCGCGTGCCGTGCCCACCCGTGCCGCCCATGCGCAGGGCGTGAAACTGGCGGAGGAACTGCTGCGCCGCCATCTGCAGGACACCGGCGACTGGCCGCGCGGTCTGGTCGTGGACCTCTGGGGGTCCGCCACCATGCGCACGGCGGGCGAGGAAATCGCCATGGCCATGCATCTCGCCGGGCTGGCGCCGAAGTGGGACGCGGGCAGCGAACGGGTTTCGGGTTTCGAGGTCATACCCCTCACCCTGTTGAACCGGCCCCGCATCGATGTGACGCTGCGGGTCTCGGGGCTCTTCCGCGACGTTTTCCCGGGCCTTTCACAATTGTTCGAAGCGGGTGCCGAAGTCCTTTCGAAGCGAGAGGAAGCGGCGGACATGAACCCCTATCTTCAGCACGCGCCCCGGGTCTTTGGCCCGAAACCCGGCCTTTACGGCATGGAAATGGCCCATGCGCTGCACGATTACACCGATGCGGGCCGCGAAGCGGCGGGGCAGGCGTGGCTCAAGGGTTCCGAATGGGCCATCGATGCGCAGGGTACGGCGCGGCAGGATCGTCACGCGCTCGAGGCGCGGCTCAGATCGGCGGATGGCTTTGCCCATGTTCAGGATCTGGCGGAAACCGACATCCTGCTGGCGGCGGATTACGCGGACCACGAAGGCGGCTTTGCCGCCGCGATGGCGCACCTGGGGGCAGAGGCCCCGGCGATGTACCACGTCGACAGCACCCGCCTGAACGATCCCCGCGCCCGCACCCTGCCAGAAGAGGTCGCCCGCGTCGTCCGCGCGCGCGCTGCCAACCCCGGCTGGGCAAGCGGCATGATGCGCCACGGCTATCGCGGCGCCGCCGAGATCACCGCGACATTGGACAACCTTGCCGCCTTTGCTCATCTCACGCGGGAGGTCTCCGCGCATCTGTTCGATCTCTATTACGAGGCGACATTGGGCCGGAATGATCTGGTGGAGTTCATGGAAAGGGAAAACCCCGCCGCGCTGGACGCCTTGCGTCGCCGGTTCGAAGCGCTGCGCGATGCGGGGCTCTGGGTGACACGGCGAAATTCGATCTCCGCCGGGATGGACGCGGTTCGATGAACGCGGCCGCGCAGAACACGACGAGTCCCGCCGTACGCGGCTGGTGCCCCGGCGCGCTGCGCCCGATGCTTTCCGGCGACGGGCTCGTTGTGCGGCTGCGCCCGCGGCTCGGGCGTCTCTCGCGTGAACAGGCCGCCGGAGTGGCAGAGCTTGCGGAAATGCATGGCAACGGCATGCTCGACCTTTCCAGTCGTGCGAACCTGCAGATGCGGGGGGTGAGCGAAGAGGGACACGAAGGGCTGCTGACAGGGCTGCGCGCCCTTGGCCTGCTGGACGATGATGCAGAGGCGGAGGCGCGGCGCAACGTGCTGCACCATCCGTTTGGCGCCTGCATGGAAACCAGCGCCCAACTTGAGGATGCGCTCGCCGATCCGTCGCTGCCGGTCCTCTCCTCGAAATTCGGCTATGTTCTGGATGCTGGGCCCGTGCCGCTGCTTCGGGATGCGCCCGGCGACATCCGGCTGGAACGTCACCCCGAAGCCGGGCTGATCCTGCGCCCCGATGGCGCCGCTTTCGGCAAGCCCGTGGCTGAGGCGGATGCTGTACCGGAAATGCTTGCACTGACCCGTTGGTTCGCCGGGGCGGGCGGCTTTTCAACAGGGCGGATGCTGCACCTTGTGGCGCAGGGCGCCGCATTGCCGCCGGGCTACGTTGCGCCTGTGTCAACGGATGCTCCCGCGACGCCCGTCCCGGGACCGCAGGAAAACGGATACCTCGTCGCGCTCGCCTTCGGCCAGATGGATGCCGCGACGTTGCGCGAATTGTCCCGGCTGGGAGACGTGCGGCTGACGCCCTGGCGCATGGTCCTGATCGAGGGACTTGGGCAGGCACCCGACCTTCCCGGCCTCATCACGCGCGGGGATGATCCGCTGCTGCGGGTCGTGGCCTGCGTCGGGCATCCCGCCTGCCTGCAGGCGCGGGGAGAGACGCGGCAAACGGCCCGGACGCTCGCGCCTTTGGTCCCGCCGGGGCGCAAGCTCCATGTGTCGGGCTGCGCCAAGGGCTGTGCCCACGCCAAGCCCGCCGACTTTACGCTGATACCGGGACCCGAGGGATTTGATCTGGTCCGAAACGGCCGCGCCGACGCCCGACCGGATCGCCGGAGGCTGGATATGCCCGCACTTGCCCGCGTGCTGAAAGAGGAAGCCGATGCCACATAGCTACATCACCGACGGGGCGGAGATATACCGCCAGTCCTTCGCTACCATCCGGGCGGAAGCGGCGCTTTCCCGCTTTACTCCGGAGGAGCAGATCGTCGCCGTGCGCATGATCCATGCCGCCGGCATGGTGGGCCTGGAAGCGGCCATCCGCTTTTCCGAAGGCATGGCCATCGCCGCGCGGGCCGCGCTGGAGGAGGGCGCGCCGGTGCTGTGCGACGCCTACATGGTCTCCGAAGGGATCACCCGCAAACGGCTGCCCCGCGACAACGAGGTCATTTGCACCCTGCGCGATCCGAAGGTGCCCGACCTTGCCGCGCAGATGGGCAACACCCGCTCCGCCGCAGCGCTGGAACTCTGGCGGCCCCATCTATCCGGCGCCGTGGTGGCCATCGGCAACGCGCCGACGGCGCTGTTCCACCTGCTGAACATGCTGGAGGATCCCGAGTGCCCCCGCCCGGCGGCCATCATCGGGTGTCCCGTGGGTTTCATCGGGGCGGCCGAAAGCAAGGATGCGCTGATGCAGGATCTGCCCGTGCCTTCGATGATCGTCGAAGGGCGGCTGGGCGGCTCGGCGATCACGGTCGCGGCGGTCAATGCGCTCGCCAGCAGGGTGGAGTAGGACATGGGCCGCATCATTTGCGCGGGGCTCGGCCCCGGCGACGTCGAACTGATGTCCGTGAAGTCCGACCGGGTGATCCGGGGCGCCCGCCATGTCGCCTATTTCCGCAAGAAGGGGCGCGAGGGGCAGGCGCGGAGCATGGTGGCCGGAATGCTGGCCGATGGCGTGACCGAATACCCAATGGAATATCCCGTCACGACCGAACTGCACTTCGGCTCCGAAGAATACCGCCGCGAAATGGTGGCGTTCTATGAACACTGGGCGGACAAGCTGGCCGAACTCGCCGGGCAGCATGACGTCGTCGTGCTCTGCGAAGGCGACCCGTTCTTTTACGGATCCTTCATGCATCTGCACACCCGCCTTCAGGGCCGGGCCGAGGTGGAGGTGCTGCCTGCCATTCCGGGTATGGTGGGCTGCTGGAACGCGCTGGATACGCCCTTTACATGGGGTGACGATGTGCTCACCGTTTTGATGGGCACCCTGCCGGAGGATGAACTGGCAGGCCATATGGACCGCGCCGATGCGCTGGTCGTGATGAAAACGGGCCGTAACCTGCCCGCCGTGCGCCGGGCGCTGGACCGGGCCGGGCGGCTTGATCAGGCGTGGCTCGTTGAGAAGGGCACGATGCCCGGCCAGCGCATCGCGCGACTGGCCGAGGTGGACGATGCCGATTGCCCGTATTTCGCCATCGTGCTGGTGCACGGAAAGGGCCGCCGCCCGGAGGCACCGGAGTGAGCGGCTGGGTCGCGGTTGTCGGCCTTGGCCCCGGGCGCGACGATCTGGTGACGCCCGAGGTCAGCGCAACGCTAGCCGAGGCGACGGATATCATCGGATACATCCCTTATGTCGAACGGATCGCACCCGCCGCTGGGCTGACGCTGCATCCCAGCGACAACCGGGTGGAGCTGGAGCGCGCGGAACTTGCCCTGCGGCTCGCGTCCGAAGGGCGGCGGGTCGTTGTGGTCTCTTCCGGTGATCCGGGGGTTTTCGCCATGGCCTCTGCCGTGTTCGAAGGGCTTGAAGCGCATCCCGGATACATGGGCACAGAGATCCGCGTTCTGCCCGGGATCACGGCCATGCTGGCCGCCGCGGCGGCGGCAGGCGCACCGCTGGGCCATGATTTCTGCGCCATCAACCTCAGCGACAACCTGAAGCCATGGTCCCTGATCGAGCATCGCCTGCGCATGGCGGCCCGGGGCGATTTCGCCATGGCCTTCTACAATCCCCGGTCCAAATCGCGCCCGCATCAGTTCGGTCAGGCGCTCGATATTCTCCGCGAAGAATGTGGCCCGAAACGGCTGATCATTTTCGCCCGCAACGTCAGCCGCCCGGACCAGACGATCAGGACCGTCGAACTGGGGGAAGCCACGCCCGAAATGGCTGATATGCGAACGGTCGTTCTGGTCGGCAATGCCGCGACTCGGCGGGTCGGCCCGCATGTCTATACGCCGCGCGGGGCCGAATGACGCAGCCAGCTCAATACGGCTTCCGGCTGCGCGAGGACGTGGCCGCCGGGCACCTCCGGTCGCTGGGCGAGGATGACGGGCAGGCGCAAGGCACGCGCGGCATCCAGCTTGGCCCGCGCGCCGCTGCCGCCGGCATTCTTCGCAACCACATGGGTTATGCCGTGGGTTTCCATGAGCGCGCGGTCCCCCGCCACATCGAAAGGCCCACGCGCCAGTACGATGGCCGTATCCGGCAGGGGCAGCGCGCCTTCGGGCGGATCCACCAATCGCAACAGATAGTGGTGGTGGGGCGCCGTAGCAAACAATCCGATATGCTGTTTGCCGATCGCCAGAAAGATACGGGCAGGCTGTTCGGGCAGGGCGGCGGGCAAATCCTCCACCCCGGGTACGAAGGTCCAGTCATCCTCTGGCCCGGGATGCCAAGCGGGGCGCTCCAGCCTTGCCAGCGGCAACCCCAGTTGCGTGCAGGCGTCGTGGGCGTTGCGTGTCATCCCTGCGGCGAAGGGATGTGTGGCGTCGATCACATGGGTGATCGCTGCGCCCTCAAGGTAACGCAGAAGCCCCTCGACCCCGCCGAAGCCGCCAACCCGCGTGGGCAGGGGCTGGGAAACCGGCGCGCGGGTACGCCCCGCGTAGGAAAAGGTCGCATCGATCCCCGCGGCAGCCAGCAGGCCCGCCATTTGACTGGCCTCGGTCGTACCGCCGAGCAGAAGGATGCGCATGATGGGTGATCCCTGGCTCGTGATCATCGGGTTGAACGAAGATAGCCTTGCCGGTCTGTCGGGGGCAAGCCGGGCGGCCCTGGATGGCGCGGAAATCGTCTTCGGCGGGCCCCGGCACCTTGAACTGGCAGAGGTCGGCAGCCGGGGACGCCCCTGGCCCGTGCCGTTTTCGGTGGAACCCGTGCTCGCACTGCGAGGGCAGCAGGTGGCGGTTCTCGCCTCGGGCGATCCGTTCTGGTTTGGGGCTGGCGGCAGTCTTTCGGCACATCTCGAACCCGGTGAATGGCGGGTGTTTCCCGCCCCTTCCACCTTTGCGCTGGCTGCCGGCAGGCTGGGCTGGCGGCTGGAGGAAGTGCGCTGCATGGGGTTGCATGCGGCACCCATGGCGCGTTTGCGCCCCGCACTCGCCCCCCGAAGGCGCCTCATCTGCCTGTTGCGCGATGGCGACGCCCCGGCGGAACTGGCCCGTTGGCTTACCGGGGAGGGGGCCGGGACGGCAACCCTGCATGTCCTAGAAGCGCTGGGCGGGCCGAGGGAGCGCATTCGCAAGACCACAGCCGCCGTGTTTGACCTCAACGATATTTCCGCGCCGGTGGCCGTGGCTGTCGAACTGCCCGAAGACGTTGGGCTGTCGCGGACCTCTGGTCTTTCCGATGCGCTTTTTGCGAGCGATGGGCATCAGATCACCAAACGGCCCATTCGCGCGGTAACGCTGTCCAGCCTCTGCCCGCGCCCCGGTGAACGCCTTTGGGACTTGGGCTCAGGCTCCGGCTCGATCTCTGTTGAATGGTGCCTCGCCGGGGGGCGCGCCGAAGCGGTGGAGATGAAGCCCGCACGCCTCGACGCCATGCGCCGCAATGCCGAGGCGTTCGGGATCGAACATCTGATACAGATCCACGCGGGCGATTCACTGTCGCTCATCCACGACCTGGCAAAACCGAACGCGGTCTTTGTCGGCGGGGGTGCTTCCGCGCGGCTCTTCGATACGCTCTTTGCCGCCTTGCCCGCAGGGGTGCGGATCGTGGCGAATGGCGTCACGCTGGAGACCGAGGCGCTGCTGATCGAACAGCAGGCCAGCCGCGGCGGCACGTTGCTCAGGATCGAGACCGCGCAGGCCGAACCACTGGGTACGCTGCGCGGCTGGACGGCGGCGCGGCCGGTCGTGCAATGGGCGACAACGACATGAGGGTGGCTGGGATTGGCTTCCGGGGCGCGGCGGATGCAGCCGCGATCAACGATGCGCTGGACCGCGCCTTGGCCGAAGCGGGCGGGGCGATCGATGCGCTGGTGACCGAAGCCGCTAAGGCGCGCGCCCCTGTTTTCCGGGAAGTGGCGCAGGCGCGTGGCCTCCCCGGCCTCGGGGTGCGGGTAGAAGATATCGGCGGCCTGATGACGCCGACCCAATCGCAGCGCATTCAGGACCGTTTCGGGACCGGGTCGCTCTGCGAAGCGGCGGCGCTGGCCGCGGTGGGGCCGGGGGGGCGGCTGGTTGCGGTGCGGGTGATCTCGGGTGATGGTATGGCGACGGCGGCGATTGCCGAAAGCGAAGGGAACGACAGGTGACGGTACATTTCATCGGCGCGGGGCCGGGCGCGCCCGACCTTATCACGTTGCGGGGGCGGGACCTGATCGCGGCTTGCCCGGTTTGCCTCTATGCGGGTTCCCTCGTGCCCGAAGCGCTGCTTCAGCACTGCCCCGAAGGCGCGCGCGTGGTGAATACGGCGCGCATGTCGCTCGATGAGATCATGGAAGAGATCGCCGCTGCGGACGCCGCCGGCCATGATGTCGCGCGCCTTCATTCGGGGGACCTTTCAGTGTGGTCGGCCATGGGCGAACAACTGCGCCGCCTTCGCGCGATGGGGATCGCCTATGACGTCACGCCGGGCGTGCCGTCCTTTGCCGCAGCCGCCGCCGAACTGGGCGCGGAGCTGACGTTGCCGGGGGTGGCGCAATCGGTCGTGCTCACCCGGACATCCGGGCGGGCGACCGCCATGCCCGAGGGCGAGACACTTTCGAACTTTGCCAAAACGGGCGCCACCCTTGCCATCCACCTTTCCGTTCACGTGCTCGAAAAGGTCGTTGCCGATCTGACCCCGCATTATGGAGAAGACTGTCCGGTCGCCGTGGTCTGGCGTGCAAGCTGGCCCGATCAGCGCATCGTGAAAGCATCGCTCGGCACGTTGCGCACGGCAATCGGTGAAGAAATGGAGCGCACGGCGCTCATCCTCGTGGGCCATGCCATCGGGGCGGAGGACTTTGGCGAAAGCAGGCTCTATGCCGGAGATTATGACCGCCGCTTCCGCCCGGTCGGAACCGCGCCCCGCTTCCCGGAGGAAACATGATCCCCCCCGGCCTCCTGATCTCTGCCCCCTCCTCCGGGGCTGGCAAGACCACGCTGATGCTGGGGCTGCTCGCGGCGCTGCGGGCGCAGGGGGTGACCGTCCAGCCTTTCAAGAGCGGGCCTGACTACATCGATCCCGCGTTCCATACGGCTGCGTCTGGTCGTGCCTCCTTCAATCTGGATAGCTGGTCGATGCCCGATGCGGACATCGCCGGGCTGGTCGGTAATGCGTCAGGTGCGGACATGATCCTCGCGGAAGGGTCGATGGGCCTTTTCGACGGGGTCGCCAAACCGGGGGCCTGCGGAAACGGCGCAAGCGCCGATATCGCCGCGCGCATGGGCTGGCCCGTTGTGCTGGTGCTGGATGTGTCGGGGGCGGCGCAGTCCGTCGCGGCCACCGCGCTTGGTTTCAGCAGGATGCGGCCCGACGTGACGCTTGCCGGGGTCGTGCTGAACAGGGTGGCATCGCCGCGTCACGAAACGCTGGTGCGGGTCGGGATGGAACAGGTGGGCATCCGCGTGCTGGGCAGCCTGCCGCGCCGCAAGGAGATCGAGATGCCGGAACGACACCTCGGACTCGTGCAGGCGGGAGAGCAGGAAAACCTGCCCGATATCCTGTCGCAGGCCGCCGCGTTTGTAACCGAACATATCGACATTGCTGCCCTGCGGGCCGCCGCCGCGGGCACCTATGGCGAAACGCTGCCACCCGCTGTGATCACCCCGCCGGGGCAACGCGTGGCCCTCGCGAAGGACGACGCCTTCGCTTTCGTCTATCCGCATCTCGCCGCCGGATGGCGCGCGGCGGGGGCTGAGGTTCTGCCGTTCTCCCCGCTGGCCGACGAAGCCCCGGACCCAGATGCGGACGTCTGCTGGCTGCCCGGCGGCTATCCGGAATTGCATGCCGGTCGCCTCGCTGCAGCCGAACGGTTCCGCAATGGGTTGCAGACCTTTGCGCAGACAAAACCGGTGCATGGAGAGTGTGGGGGCTACATGGCGATGGGGGCGGGATTGGTGGATCGGGATGGCATACGCCACCGTATGGCTGGGCTGCTGGGGCTGGAGACATCCTTTGCCACGCGCAAAATGCACCTCGGTTATCGCCGCGCCGACCTCAACGCGCCGATCCCGGGGCACTCGGCGCGGGCAATGTTGCGCGGGCATGAATTCCACTATGCCACCATCCTTTCCGAACCGGATGCTCCCTTGGCAAGGATTTGCGACGCCAATGATCAGGACGTTCCCGAAACGGGTTCTGTCCGCCGGTTCGAAGGGGGCGGTCAGGCTACCGGGACATTCTTTCACATGATCGCCGTTGCATCGTGACCGGCTTCGTCTCATTCGTTTCCTCGGGCCCGGGAGATCCCGAACTGCTGACGGTAAAGGCCGTCCGCCGTCTGGAAGAGGCGGACGCGGTGCTGTTCGATGACCTGTCGTCCGGCCCGATACTTGCCCATGCACGCGACGATGCCGACCTGATCGGTGTGGGAAAACGCGCGGGTCGCGCCTCCCCCAAGCAGGACCATGTGAGCCGCGTTCTCGTCGATTACGCGCGGACGGGCCAGCGTGTGGTACGCCTGAAATCCGGTGACAGCGGGATGTTCGGGCGGCTGGAGGAAGAGATCACCGCCCTGCGCGGCGCCGGCATCCCCTATGAGGTGGTCCCGGGCGTGACCAGCGCCTCGGCGGCGGCGGCTGCCGTGGGTATTCCACTGACGCGGCGGTTGACCGCACGGCGGGTGCAATTCATTACCGGCGCGGATGTGACCGGCGGATTGCCGTCCGACGTCAACATGGCCGCGCTTGCCGATCCCATGGCAACGACGGTCATCTACATGGGCAAACGTACCTTTGCGGAACTGGCCGCGCGGCTGATCGCGCATGGTCTCGCGCCACAGACCCCGGCAATGCTCGCCGAAGCGGTTTCCACCCCCGCGCAGAAGATCACCCGGATGACGATAGAAGAGCTCGCCACGCATCTGCAATCCGCACCGAGCAGCACGCCCGCGCTCATCTTCTACGGCCCGCTGGCGGAGTTCGATCCTTGAAGGCTTTCGTTTGCACCACCTGTTCGCTGGGTCGCGTCGGGTTTCTCGAGACTTTGCGCGAGGCCCTGCCGGAGGGGATCCCGGTAGAGGGGGTTGAATGCATGTCCGGCTGCGCCCGGGACCAGACGGTCGCATTCCGCGCGACGGGAAAGGTGGCCTATCTGTTCGGAGAGATCACCGCTGCCGATCTGCCGGAACTGCGCCGGTTCGCGGAACTCTACGCCCGGTCCCCCGATGGGACATTCGCGGATGCCCGGGTGCTTGGCGGGCTGCGCATGAAGGCGATGGCGAGGATACCGGGATGAAGCTCACTCTCATCGGGATCGGCACAGGGAATATCGATCATCTGACACTGCAGGCGGCGAAGGCGATCAATGCGCAGGATGTCATACTGATCCCCCGCAAGGGGCCGGACAAGGCCGATCTGGCAGAACTGCGTATGCGGATTTGCCAAGAGGTCATTACCGGGAACCGGACGCATATCGTCGAATTCGATCTGCCAACACGGGACCCCGAGACGCCGGACTATCGCAGGCGCGTGGAGGACTGGCACGATGCCATTGCCGAGGTCTGGATGAAGGCGATGGAAGGCCAAAGCGGAGCCGAACGGTTCGGCCTGCTGGTCTGGGGGGATCCGTCGCTCTACGATTCGACGCTGCGGATCGCGAAACGGCTCGTCCCCCGCCCGGAAATCGAGGTGATCCCCGGCATCACATCCCTTCAGGCGCTCACGGCCACCCATGCTATTCCGCTGAACGATGTCGGCGCGCCTGTTACCATCACCACAGGGCGGCGCCTGCGAGACGGTGGCTGGCCCGAAGGCGTGGATACGGTCGCGGTCATGCTGGATGGCGAATGCAGCTTCACGGTCTTGCCGCCCGAGAATCTGCACATCTGGTGGTGCGCATATGCCGGCATGCCGAATGAAATCGCCATTTCGGGCCCTTTGGCGGAGGTAGGCGAACGCATCATCCGGCAAAGGGCCGAGGCGCGCGCGGCCCATGGTTGGATCATGGACATCTACCTGCTGAGACGCGGCTGATCGGTCCGCTCAGCCGGGGGGATCGACCTTGCCGCGCAGCGCTTTGATCTCGCCCCGGGCCTTCTTCGATTTGAGCCTGCGCTTCTTCGACCCCAGGGTGGGCCGCGTGGGGATACGCCGCTTCGGCGGAGTGAGCGCGCCCCGGATCAGATCGGCCAGCCGGTCGCGGGCAATATCGCGGTTCCGCGCCTGCGAGCGGGTTTCGTCGCATTGGATGATCAGCGCGCCCTCGTTGGTCCAGCGGCGCCCGGCAAGCCGTTTAAGCCGGGCTTTGACGGGGCCCGTCAAGGAAGGCGAGGTCGCGGCCTCGAACCGCAGTTCCACCGCCGTTGCGACTTTGTTGACGTTCTGCCCCCCGGGTCCGGAGGACCGCACGAAGCTTTCGGTAATCTCCCAGTCCTGTATCGCGACGTCTTTGGTGATATGCAGCATCGTGCCCCCTTGGCCCCATCATCGCATCGGAACGGGGCAGGGTGAAGGGGCGTTGATCCTGCGACTCCCAGACTGCGAAGGACCCGCGATGACACAGATGCTCACCCTCCCCGCGGTGGCGCAGATCGGCACCAGCCGCGAAGACCTGATTGCCCTGCGCGTGACCGGAGGGATCGACGCGGAACAGATGGACGCCCTCGCCAGCTTTTTGAATTCTGTGTTCGATGAGCGGGACACCGTCGATCTGTTGATTGTTTTCGACCGGTACATCCCGGCCGCCCCGGCGGACACATTCGACTGGGACGCGATCAAGGCGTGGTTTCGCGCGGATGGCAACCTACGGCGCTATATCGTCGTGGGAGACGGGGCGCATGTGAACGAGCTGCTGGACGGCCTGTCGAGCATCCTTCCCGTGACGCCCGAGATTTTCGACGAAGAATTGTCGGCCTGGCGGGCGCTCGATGCCCATGCGACAGCCCCGGGAAGCGTGTGAAACGATTACTCAAATGAAATGGGCCGCCCCCGATAGGGAGCGGCCCAATCGAATGGTTTCAGGAGGCGGAGCCGGTAAGACCCTGCGATCAACCTGGTGACTTCGACTGCCGGGGTTTGCCCTAGCAGGAAACCTCCCAAGCTGTTCCGACACCTCTCTCCAATACCGTTCTTGACACTGGATCACCTCCTTTACATTTGTTGAACTCACCCGCAGCGTTGCACAGCCTGCATTTTCCGCAAAGCGATTTTTCAACCTCTTGGCAATCAATCGCGCAGAGCGTGCGGGATCAGCCACTAGTTGCTGCGTGACAGGAAGCTTGATCAACGTACGACAGCGACCCGCCGCAGCCAATTACTCCGTCACGATGAACTCGGTCATCCGGGTGGATTGTATAGGCAGGAAATTATCGTCCGATATCGTGGTGAGCCGGGTCTGGCCGAAACGGTCCTTCCAGACGCTGATCGCTTCGAGGTTGTCGAAGCGCGAGGGCAGAGAGGTGATGAGGGTGACCTCTTCTGGAACGGGACCCTGAAATTCGAACCGGCGGATGCGGCTGCGAAAGCCCAGCGGTGTCACGCTGCGTTCCAGCAGGTACAACCGCCCCTCGTGGTCGTAATCCGCGCCCACTGGCACGAACGCGCCCCTGCGGATGAGGCGATGCACCCTCCGCCAGCGCCCCCGTTCGAGCGCGTAAACCGAAAAGGGGGCTGTGCGGCTGGTACTGCTTTCCGGAATGGCGTGAAGCGTTCCGCCCGGGGTGATGGCCAGCGCCTCCAACCCCTGATTGATGGGGAATCCCTTGAAGGCCTGACTGCGGGGAAGAACCCCGGTACGCCCTGTTTTCGGATCGATCCGCATGACCCGGTGGTCATTCTCTAACGAAACATAGAGTTGCCCGTCCGGCCCTTCGGCAAGTCCTTCGGCATCTGAATCGGGCTTTCCCAGTACGCTGCCGGCTGGGCTGCGCAGGGGCTGTGTATCCAGTACCTGGATGGCAGCAAGCGTGTCCAGCCCGTCCCGGATCAATCCCGCGGTGACGATCCGGCCCCGGTCCGACACGATGTAGGCCCGTTTGCCATCATCGGACACTTCCATGCCGGAAAACCCGCCGAACCAGCCTTCGTTCTGGGTCCAGACAACATCTGAGACCTGCTTCAGCGCGGGTTCGGCAACAGCGGGCAGGGCCGCGCTGCCCAGCGCGGCCATTAGGGCGAAAATACGAAGGATCAATTTGCGTCCAGTACCGCTTTGCACTGTGCCGGAAGGTCCGCCAGCAGAATTTCACGCCGGGGTTTGGCGGGTTTGGCATTGGGATCCGGCGGTGGCGGGTTCAGAATGTTCTTCTGCCACTGCGCGGCCTCTGCACAGCCGTCACCCGGCGGGGGCGGGGCCTGATTGGTGCAATCCGTCGCGCCCGGAGGGCAGGTCAGGCGCACGTGGAAATGGTAGTGATGCCCATACCATGGCCTGATCTTGCGCAGGTAGGACCGGTCGCTGGTTTCATCGGCGCACATCTGAACCTTGGCGCCGGGAAAGATGAAGATTCGCGCGACACGCGGATCGGAGGCGGCGGCCTTCAGCAACTGATGGTGCTGGGGCGTCCAGCTTTCGTTCACATAGGCGCCCGCCGCGCGCCGAAGCGAGATGGAGGAAATGCTTTCACGCTGGGCGCGGGAGAGGGCGAGCGATTTGGGCGGTAACAGCCAGATATCTGCATCGAGACCGATCTGGTGGCTGCGGTGGCCGGTCAGCATCGGGCCACCCCGCGGCTGGCTTATGTCTCCTACGTATATGCCGCCCCAACCGGGAAGCTGTGCGGCACGCTGGCTCAGCTTGTCGATGTAGTCGAGCATCTCCGGATGGCCCCAGTTGCGATTGCGGCCCAGCCGCATCGCCTGCCATGTCGAGCCGGTTTCCGCCAGTTGCATCCCACCGGCAAGGCATCCCTTGGAATAGCCGCCGTAGGGCGCGGGTGCCTGTGCGGAGCCATGGGTCTTCGCCCCGAAAAGGCGCTTTGCCTCCACATTGCTAAGCGCCCCGCCCGAAGAGCCGATCGTCGGCAGCACGGCAGATGGCGTGCCGTCAATGTCCAGATTTGCCTGCGCCTCGGGCGTGTCGCCGCCACAGGCTGCCAGAAGGATCGCCAACAGGGCGGCACTCGTCACACGATTTAAACTCATTCCTCAAAATCCCCCTGGGGTTTCACCCATGCTAGCAGGAGAAGGCCGATGATGAATAGCCCCACGATGGGGGCGATCCCCAATCTTTGACTGCCCGTCAGATCACTGGTCACGGCAATCAGCGCCGGGGCAAGGAACGAGGTTGCCTTTCCCGACAGCGCATAGAGACCAAATGCCTCCGTCATTCTTTCGGGATTGCCTTGCCGCGTCAGCATGTTGCGCGAAGATGCCTGCAAAGCGCCGCCTGCGGCGCCGATCAAGGCGCCAGCCACGTAGAACAGGATGTCCGGCAGGGGGGAGCCTTCGGGCAGTGCAATGCCCAGTACCGAAACGGGCGTGAGCGAAATGATCAGGCAGCCGGTGAGGATCAGAACGACACAGCAGAAGACGATCACGGGCATCGGCCCCACGCGCCGATCCACCCGGCCGCCCACCCAGCAGAATACCGCGCCGGAAATCGCGGCAAGGATGCCGAAGATGCCGATATCGATGATAGACCATTCCAGCACGCCGAGAGCATAGATACCGCCGAAGGTATACATCCCGTTGAGCGCATCGCGGTAGAACATGGAGGAACCGAGATAGGCCATTAGCGACGGGTGGCGGGGCAACCGCCGCAGGGTACGGACCAGATCGCGCAACCCCTGACCCACCCGGTAGCGCGCCGCCGCAGGCGCCGGCTGGTCGCGGATATAGAGGAAGAAGGGGATCATGAATATCACGTACCAGACGGCGGTGAAGGGGCCGACGATACGGGTATCGGCGCCGGTCTCCGGGTCCAGCCCGAATAGCGGGGGAAGCCCTGCCATCGTCACCCCCGATGGCGTTGCCTGAAAAAGCGCGATCATCACGATCAGCGCCAGCACGCCACCCGCATAGCCGAATGCCCAGCCGGAGCCTGATATGCGACCGCGCTCGGCAGGGTCGGGGTGCAGTTCCGGCAGATAGGAATTGGTGAAGATCGTGGCAAATTCCATCCCGATCAACCCAATGCCGAAGAACAGGAGCGCCAAGGGGACGGAAAAGCTCTGCGGCGCTGTCCACCATAGCCCGGCGGAACCCACCACGTAGAGCGCCGAGAAGAGCCAGATCCATGGCAACCGCCTGCCGGAGGAATCGGCCACCGCGCCGAGGATGGGCGCCAGCACCGCGATCAGCACACCCGCGACTGTCAGCCCGTAGCCCCAGTAGGCCTGCGCCTGCGCCTTTGCCGCACCGGGTTCCATGCCGTTTTCGATCAGCGCGGTCGTCGCCGTTTGCGCGAAGTAGGGGCCGAAAATGAAGGTCAAGAGCAGGGTATTGTAGGGCTGACTGGCCCAATCGAAGAAATACCAGCCCCAGATACGCTGTTTGACCGTGCCCATTCTTTCTGCCCTCCCGCCGTTGCGGAAAGGTAGAGCAGGGGCACCGCGTTGCTGCAAGCAATGATTGCAGCACGAACGTGACGACAACCAAGCCGCGCGGGTGTCTGAGGTCATCGACGCGATGAAGCACTGACCTTTGGCGTCAGCTTTGCATCTGCATCGGCGGCCACGCCCTGTCGGCCTCCGCTGCGACCCAGCGGGCGACCCAATCCGGCATGGGGGGCGATGTGTCCGCCCGACCCATGGCTGCAAGGATGCGCGGCGGCGGGATTAACCCCTTCGCATCGGTCAGTGCTGTGCGGTAGAGCACGTGGCTTGCACATTCTCCGTTGCCCTTCCACATGCTCTGTTCCAGATAGATGAACCTGTCGTCCCAGCAGGTCAGTCTGCTGCGCATCTCGAACCGCTCGAACCCGCGGATGCGACGGCGAAAGCGTGTGCTTGTCCCCGCAACCGTCATGCCCCAGCCTTCGCGCCGCAGTACGGCGATGAGCCCGAGCCGCTGCGCCAGCGCGGTCCGCCCCAGATCGTAAAGCGACAGCGCCCGCCCGTTATTGAGTTCGAGCCAAAAATCCAGATCATGCGGCCAGCACCTGTGATGGCTCACATGAACCTCCGTCAGCGAGGCCAAAGCGGGCTGCCGCCGGGCACGAAGCAGATCCTTGGTCATGCGCACGAAGGGAAACATCGGAATCCTCGGTTGGTCTGGGAAAGACGCGGGATTGCTTTTCCGAGCGGACGGGGTGGCGGTCAACGACAACCTCGCGGCACCCTTGCCCTTTGGTGTCGCGCCCTTTATCTCAACCACGTCTCGCGAAAGGGTACGCCATGGCCTCGTTGTTCCAAATCATCATGCTGCTGCTGGACATTGTCTGGTTCGTCATCATTGCGCATGTGATCATGTCGTGGCTGATCAACTTTCAGGTTCTCAACCTGCGCCAGCCGCTGGTGGCCCAGATCTGGGACGGCCTCAACCGGCTGCTGGAGCCGCTCTATAGCCGGGTCCGGGCCTTTCTGCCCGCCATGGGCGGCCTTGATCTTGCCCCGCTGGTGGTTCTGATCGCGGTGGCGATCCTGCGGATTGTCCTGATCAACAACGCGCCCGCGTTCTACTGACCGGATGCGCCCCCGTCGCGGGGGCGAAACCGGGTGGGGCCTTGCCCCGGATGCCGCCCTGTGGGACCTTGGGCGAAAAAGCGAAAACCCCTCCCGAGGTCATATGACAGGCGCTTCCACGCTTCTTCAGAACGTATTCGGATTCGATTCCTTCCGGCCCGGGCAGGAACCGATCGTCGACGCGGTGACGGCGGGGGAAAACGTGCTGGCGATCATGCCCACGGGTGGCGGTAAATCCCTATGTTTTCAACTTCCTGCCCTGCTGCGTGACGGGGTGACGGTGGTGATATCCCCCCTGATTGCCCTGATGCGGGATCAGGTCCGGAGCCTGCAGGAAGCGGGCGTGGCGGCAGGGGCGCTCACCTCCGGAAACACGCCGGAAGAAACGGACGCCGTATGGGAGGCGCTGGAAAGCGGGGCATTGAAACTGCTCTACATGGCGCCTGAACGGCTGGCTGCCGGTTCGGCCGCCGGAATGCTGCGCCGGGCGAACGTGCGCCTGATCGCGGTGGACGAAGCCCACTGTGTGAGCCAGTGGGGCCATGATTTCAGGCCGGACTACCTGCGCATCGGTGCCCTGCGGCGGGACCTTGGCGTGCCGCTCGCGGCCTTTACCGCCACGGCAGATGCCGAAACCCGTGCCGAAATCGTCGAGCGGCTGTTCGACGGAGAAGACCCGCGCCACTTTCTTCAGGGGTTCGATCGCCCCAATATTCATCTTTCCTTCGCGGCCAAGAATTCACCGCGCCAGCAGATCCTTAAATTTGCGGCGGCCCGCCGGGGGCAATCCGGCATCGTCTACTGCGGCACGCGCGCAAAGACCGAGGGGATCGCCCGCGCGCTTCAGGATGAAGGCCATGCCGCGTTGCATTACCACGGCGGGATGGAGGCCGATGATCGCAGAATGGCGGAACGCCGTTTCCAGCAGGAGGACGGGCTTATCGTTGTGGCGACGGTCGCTTTCGGGATGGGGATCGACAAACCGGATATCCGTTGGGTGGCCCATGCCGATCTGCCTAAGAGCATCGAAGCCTATTATCAGGAAATCGGGCGCGCGGGACGCGATGGCGCGCCTGCCGAAACGCTCACGCTTTTCGGTGCGGATGATATCCGCCTGCGCCGGGGCCAGATCGACGAAGGGCTCGCCCCGCCGGAACGCCGCATGGCCGATCACGCTCGGCTCAACGCGCTGCTGGGGCTTGCCGAGGCTCTAGCGTGCCGTCGACAGACCCTGCTGGGCTATTTCGGTGAAACGATCACGGGCTGCGGCAATTGCGACCTCTGCGAAACGCCGGCAGAAGTCTTCGACGGCACCACCGCCGTGCGCAAGGCGCTGTCTGCGATCCTGCGCACCGATGAATGGTTCGGCGCGGGCCACCTGATTGACATCCTGCTGGGGCAGGAGACGGACAAGGTGCGTGCGCGGGGTCATGCAGACCTGCCAACCTTCGGGGTGGGTCGCGAATACGACAAGCGCCAGTGGCAGGCCGTGTTCCGCCAGATGATGGGCCGCGATCTGGTGCGCCCTGACCCCACAAGGCACGGGGCGCTGCGCATGACTGATGCGGCGCTGCCGATCCTGCGGGGGGAGGCCAGCATAGACCTGCGCCGCGATACGATCACCGCCGCGGCGAGCGAACGCCGCCCTGCGGTCAAGGCGCTGGTGTCGGACGAAGACGCGCCCCTGCTCAGCGCGCTGAAGGCGAAGCGCCGGGCACTGGCCGAAGCGGCGCGCGTTCCGGCCTATATCATCTTTACCGACCGCACCCTGATCGAGATGGCCCAGACCCGGCCCGGCGACCTCGACGCGATGGCGCGTATCGGCGGCGTCGGGGCCAAGAAGCTGGACAGCTACGGTTCGGCCTTCCTCGAAGTGATCAACGGGGAGGCTCGGGAAATGCATCCCACCCGCCGAAAGCTGGCAGGTCGCAACGCAGGGGAGCTTTATGACAGGCTGCTGCAGATTCAGGCGGATTTGTCCCGCGGCACGCAAGGCACCGACAAACCGTTAAGCTGCTCCGCCTCGCAACTGGCCAAGGTGGCACAGTTGCGCGATCCCGACGATACGACACTGGAACGGGTGCTGGGCGAGCGCCGCGCCGCCCGGTTCGGCCCCGCCTTTCTGGACGTTCTGCGGGGTGCGGGCTAGGTAGCCTGCGAAAGCAGAGGGAGAATGGCGATGCTGGTGGTGATTTCACCCGCGAAACGGCTGGACTGGAGCGAACGGTCGCAGAAGATGACGGAACCGGCCTTTGCCGCCGAAGCCGACAGCCTTGCACGAACCGCCCGCAACCTGCCCCTGCGCGACCTCAAGTCGCTGATGTCGCTGAGCGACGATCTGGCGCGGCTGAACCGTGACCGGTTCAAGGACTTCACGACAGAGCCGACAGCGGACGCCACCCGCCCCGCGATCCATGCCTTCGCGGGCGACACCTATCAGGGTCTCGAAGCGGCAACGCTGGGGGAGGACGCGATGGATTGGGCACAGGACCATCTGCGCATCCTGTCCGGTCTCTATGGGCTGCTGCGACCGCTCGATGCGATACAGGCCTACCGGTTGGAGATGGGCAGCCGTCTCAAGACCCGGCGCGGTGCCACGCTTTACGAATACTGGCGCGACGATATTGCAAAGGCGCTGAATGCCCAAGGCGAAGCTGTGGGTGCCAAGGTTCTGGTGAATTGCGCCAGTCAGGAATATTTCGGCGCCGTGCCGACCAAGGCGCTCAAGCTCGATGTGGTCACGCCGCGCTTCATGGAAGACAAGGACGACGGGAAGGGGCCGAAGATCGTCAGCTTCTTTGCCAAGAAGGCCCGGGGCGCAATGGCGCGTTTCATTGTCGAAAACCGGTTCTCCGACCCCGCCGATCTGCGCGCCTTCGAAGCGGGCGGCTATACTTGGCGCGAAGACCTGTCCACAGAGGCAGAACCGGTATTCGTGCGGCCCTATCCCGAAGGCTGACGCGGGGCCCCGGGCCATAGTGGGGCCATGCCGTCTTTCCACGCGGCGGTGATCTGACCGAGAAGTTGCGATTTACGCAGCGGTTTTGCCAGATAATGATCCGCACCCGCGGCGAGGATATCGGCATCGTCGCCATGCATGGCATGGGCGGTGAGCGCGACGATCGGCACATGCCCCCCTTCGCTCGCTTCGAAGTCCCTGATGCGCCGGGTGGCTTCGCGCCCGTCCATGCAGGGCATCGAGACATCCATGAAGATCAGGTCCGGCCGTTCCGCACGGAAGGCATCCAATGCTTCCTCGCCATTCGCGGCCATGGTGAGGGAAAGATCGAGGTGTTTGACCATCTCCCGCAGGACAAGCTGGTTCGTGCGGTTATCCTCCGCCGCGAGCACGCGCATCCGGCGGGGCCCTTGCGCCGACGCGCGCGGCCCGCGTTCCGAAGATTTGAGGGCGGTGGCGATTTCGGCGCAGAGGGTTCGGCGGGGCAGGGGTTTTTGCAAAAGGGCCTGCAACAGCCCTGCATCGGGGTCACGCTGGGCGCTTCCGGGGTTCGAGCTGAGCATTAGTATCGGGGCCTCGCACCCCGCACCCCTGAGAGCGCGGGCCAGGAGCAGGCCGTTCATCCGCGGCATCTCATGATCCGTCAGCACGATATCCACGCTGGTGTCCATGCGCCGCAAAGCTTCTGCGCCATCGCGGCAACTGGTCACGCGGGCACCGAACTGTTCGAGCTGCCGTGTCACGATCAGCCGGTTCACCTCCAGATCGTCGACCACCAGCACATGGCATTCACCGAGGGGCCGTTTCTCTGGCACGTGGGGGGCTTCGGCGGCGACGGGCAGATCGAGGGAGAAGCCGAAGCATGAACCTTCGCCTTCCTGTGAATCGACCCAGATTTCGCCGTTCATGAGGCCAATCAGCCGCCTGCAAATGGCAAGGCCAAGCCCTGTCCCGTCGAACTGACGATTGCAGGTGTTCTGAACCTGGCTGAATTCGTCGAAAACCTCACTCACCATCGCGGGTGAGATGCCGATGCCCGTATCCTCGATGGAGACGTGAAGGCCCGTGTGCCCCGCAACTGCAGAAGGGCGGCCCACTGCCCGGACAAGCACATGGCCCTGGGCCGTGAACTTTACCGCGTTCCCGATCAGGTTGGTGAGTACCTGCCGAATCCGACCGGCATCTCCATTCAGCTGTGCGGGCAGGCCGATATCGTAGTCGAGCAGAAGGGAGAGACCTTTTTCCCGTGCGGCCGGCTGCAACAGCAGGATAACCTCCCGCATGGCCTGTTCGAGGTCGAAGGGTTCGGGGTTCAGGTCCAGCTTTTCCGCTTCGATTTTCGAGTAGTCGAGCACGTCGTTGATGATGACGACCAGCGCTTCGCTGCTGTTCTTGATCGTTTCGACATAGAGTTGCTGTTCACCGGTAAGCACAGTGTCTGCCAGCAGGTCCGCCATACCGAGAACGCCATTCATCGGGGTTCGGATTTCATGGCTCATATTCGCCAGGAACACCGATTTCGCCCGGTTCGCGCGCTCGGCCAGGGCGCGGGCCTCCTTCAACTGGGCCTCGTATTCCACCGTCGCCGTGATATCGATGCCGAGCGACACGAGGTCTCCGCCCGGCCCGCGCCGGTCGATCATCTTGATGTGTTTGCCGTTCCACAGCTTGATCACCATGGGATGGGGCGCGGGTGATTGGCGCCGTTGCATCATCATGGCCCGCCAATCCGCCGGGAGCAGGCTGCCGGTATCGATAATTCCTTCCTCGGTCAGAACCTGAAGGATCGTCATGTAATTCACCCCGGGACCGATGAGTTCGAGCCCATCGAAAATGACGAGATAGGCCTTGTTCGCCATGATCATTTCGTCATCCGCGTTGAAAAAGGCGAAACCGTCGGCGATTGTCTGGATAGAATGCCACAGCCGCCGTTCCGTCAGGGCGATGCGCTGGTTCGCCGCGCTCAGATCGGATTTCACCCGCTGATTCTCATCGCGGATGGTTTCGACCTCCGCCCGGGTTTCCACGATCTCTTCCGAGAGTTGCCGTGCGTGTTGGCCCAGTTTGCGATTGGCCGCGAAAAGCTCCGCCTGTTTCAGTTCCAGAAGACGTTCCGCCTTCAGCCTGCCCCGGCGTTCCTCCGTCAATCGGCTGGCAAGGTTCATGCCGCTTTCCCTGCTTGAATCTTTCCCGGATCCATAGCTCGAAGATGCTGAACAGTTGTTTAATCGAAGACGAGGGGGGCAAATGTCCTCAGCGACGGCCTTCCCGCAGCCATGCGGCGATGATGAGACCGGCGCTCAGCAGCAGGACCAGCCACCCCGGCAGCAGCGGCGTCTGTGTCACATCGCGGGTTTCATAGGCCGCACGCGGGGTGAGGCCCAGCCAACCGCGCCCGGCTGCGGGCCGGCCCGGCCGGACGTTGCGCAACCGGGGCAGGCCATCTTCCACCCGGGCCGAGCCTCCTCGCTGCGCGTTGAGGATCGGCTCCATCGCGTCGGCGCTCGCGATGGTTTCGACGAATTCGCGCGGCGCCGCAGGACCAAGCCCGATCACGGCGGTCTGATCGCCGTTTTCCAAGCGGTAGAGGCCAATCTCCGGCCCTTGGAACGTCGCCGTGAAAAGGCCGGGATCGGTAGGTGACAGTTCCAGTTCGGTGGTCGACCCGTCCGGCCCGGTGATCGTGAGAGGGGGGACGCTGTCCTTCAACGTCCGCCGGACGATCTGCATGGTCTGGCCTTCTGCGGTGGCGGTAAGGGCCTCCTCTTCGAGTTCCGGCTCCTCCATCATCCAGTGGGCGAGCCTGCGCAGCAGTTCCAGTTGCGGGCCGCCGCCTTCGTAGCCCCGGCTCCACAGCCACGCGTGATCGGATGCAAGCAGCGCGACGCGCCCCTGCTCCACCCGGTCAAGGATGAGCAGCGGGCGATCATCCACCCCTTCGAGCAAGACGGCCCCAGCGGGGTTGGTCACGTCGATCTGGCGCAGCCAGCGGCCCCAGTCGCCGTTGTTGGGCAGCCCCGCAGTCACGGGGTGCCTTTCGCCGATATCCGAGACGCGGGGCAGATAGGGTTCGGCGAGCACCCGCGCGGTGGGGGTCGCGGGCAGCACATCGCCAAGGGGCGAACGGTAGAGACTGTCCGCGCTGGCGAAGTCCGGCCCCGCCGCGACCAGAACGGCCCCGCCCTGCCGAACATAATCCGCAACGTTCTGCAGGTAGAGGGCGGGCAGGATCCCGCGCCGCTTGTAGCGGTCAAAAATGATCAGGTCGAAATCCGCGATCTTGTCCATGAAGAGTTCGCGGGTCGGAAAGGCGATCAGCGACAGTTCGTCGACTGGCACGCCATCCTGCTTTTCAGGGGGGCGCAAAATGGTGAAATGCACCAGATCGACCGATGAGTCGGACTTCAGAAGGTTCCGCCACGTGCGCCCGCCGGGGTGCGGTTCGCCACTTACCAGCAGCACGCGCAGCCGATCCCGCACACCGTTCATCTGGATTAGCGCGGCGTTGTTTCGGTCGGTCAGTTCGCTTTCGACGCCCGGCGTAGTGAACTGGATGACGTTGCGCCCGCCGTGGGGCAGGGTGACGGGCAGTTCGATATCCTGTCCGATGGGGATGTCGAAGGATTGCGGCGGCTCTCCGTCCACTGAAATATCCAACTGGGCGAGGCCCGTGCCCTGTGGCGCGGCCCCCATGTCATCGATCCGCAGCGTGAGCGTCACCGGTTCGCCGATGATCGCGAATGCCGGTGCGTTGCGTACGCTCAGGCGCCGGTCCCAGTCATCTTCTTTTCCAGTCAGGATCAGATGCATCGGCGCGGGCAGGTCCAGCGCGAGATCGGTATCGTGGATACGCCCGTCGCTTACGGCCAGCAGCCCCGAAATGCGCGCCCGGGGCTCTTCGGCGAGCGCATCGGCCACCGAAGTCATCAACCGCGTGCCCGCGTCGTCCGGGCTGTCCGGAACGGTGATGCGCCGCAGTTCCGTGTTGGGCCGGGCCGCGATCTGCTCGGCTAGGGCGTCAGCGGCGCGCGAGGACTGCTCCTCCCGGTCACCGAGCCGCTGGCTGGCGCTCTTGTCCTCGAACAGCATCACGATATCGGTAAGCGGCGCGCGGTCCTCCACCTGAAAGGACGGCCCCATGAGGGCAGCCAGCACGATCAGCGCGGCCAACCCCCGCAATGCCCAGCCCTTGAGGCCGCGGAGCGCTGCCAAGACAGTAGCGGCAGCGGCGATACCGGCCAGTATGATGAGCAGCACCATCGGCAGAAGGGGATCGAAAACGATGCTATGCGTCATTGTCCCAACCTGTCCAGAAGCGCGGGCACATGCACCTGATCGGATTTGTAGTTGCCCGTGAGCACATGCATGATCAGATTGACACCGAAGCGCAGCGCAAGTTCCCGCTGACGGTCGCCAGAAAACCCGCGACCGATCGGCAGCAGGGGCGCACCGTTTTCAGACACCGCCCAGGCCGAGGCCCAATCATTGCCGCCGATCACGACGGGCGTCACCCCGTCATTCAGGTTACGGAAGGGCATCCCTTCGACCTTTTCGGCATCCGGCGGGGCCGCTTCGACCCAGATGTCGCGGCTGGCATGCCGCCCCGGAAAATCCTGTAGCAGATAGAAGGTTCGCGTCAGTACGTGATCCGTGGGCACCGGCTCCAGCGGTGGAATGTCGAGCGGTGCGGCCAGTTCCTGCAGCTTCCTGCCGTTGGCGCTGGCGGTGCCGAAACGCGCGATATCGGCATCGCGCGTGTCGAACAGGATCAACCCGCCGGAGCGCAAATAATCGTTCAGCTTTACATAGGCCGCGTCGGACGGGCGCGGCTGATCCGGCGTGATCGGCCAGTAGAGAATGGGGTAGAATGCCAGTTCGTCCGTTTCAAGATCTACCCCGGACGGCAGGGCAGGCTCTACCGAGGTGCGGAAGAACAACGTATCCGAAAGCCCCCGCAACCCCGCGGCGGCGACATCGTCGACCTCACGATTGCCGGTCAGCACATGGGCGAGCGAGACTTCCGCCGCCGCACTCAGCGCTTCGGTTTCGGCTTCTGTCTGGGCCCCGAGGTTCTCCGGTGCAAGGGTGAGCGACAGCACCAGCAACGCGCTGGCGACGGTTGTGCTGCTTGTCTTCAGCAGGCGGCCCGACAGGGCCAGCGATGCGGCAGCGTCGGCGGCCAGCAGCAGGATCGCCAGTCCCAGCAGCCAGCCGGCGATCGGTTGTTCGGGGGCTACGGACAGCCCGTGAACCGTAATGTCGGCAGGCCAGCCCGCCGGGGTAAGCTCCGTCTCCGGGCCGATGACATTGCGTGCGATCCGCCTGTCACCCGAGGCATATATGCCCGGCGGCACTTCGGCCCCGGTGGGCGCATCGAGCAGCCGGGCCCCATCGATACCGGGCATGGTTCCGGCATCCGAAAGCGTGCCGAACCCGTCCATCACCCGCACCGGCGTCCATGTGGTGCCGTCAAGAGCTTCGGCATCCGGGCTCGCCGCGGCGGATGACGTCGCGAGCCGTTCCATCATCTCGACAAAGAGACCGGAGAGCGGCAGGGAGGACCATTCCGCCGTCGCCGTCACATGGAACAGGACGATCTGGCCCTGACCCACCTTCTTGCGTGTCACCAGCGGCGTTCCATCGCTGAGCGAGGCGATGACCCGCTGCGCCAGCGTCGGGTCGGGCTGTGCGACGACCTGGGCGGAAACGGAGACATCATCGGGAATCGTGAGGCCATAGAAGGGCGAGCTATCCCGGAACGGCGCAAGCGACTTCGGCTCCCCCCAGCTCATGGCGCCGCCGACGCTGCGGCCCCCGGCACGCAGGCGCACGGGCATCAGCGGATCCTCTTCGATCCGGCTCACGTCGCTTGCCGCGATGCGCGGCCCGGCAAAGCGGATCAGCATGCCGCCCTTGTCGATCCACTCCTGCAGGGGTTCTGCCTCGGCCGGGGCGAGGGTGGCGATATCGGCCAGCACGATCACGTCCGGATTGGCGGGCAGAACCTCGGCGATACTGCCGTCGATTAGGTCCGCCGTCGGGGCGAGGGCCTGTTCGATGTAATGCAGCGGCGCGAGCAGTTGCAGGCCTTCGCGGTCGCTTCGCCCGCCGATCAGGGCGACTTCGCGGCGCCGCAGGGCGTCATCCACAAGGGTCGTGGCACCGGCGGACCGCTGCCCGGCGATATCGAAAGAGGTGATGCGCGCGCGCAGTTCGGACGGCAGGGAAAGCGCCGTTTCCGCCTCGGTCGCGTCCGCCTCGAATGTTGTCTGAGCGGTGGCGAGGACCCGGGCGTTTCCGGCGGGGTCACGGCCCTGCGCCTCGACCGTGACTTCTCTTTCCAGTCCCGCCGCCGCCCGCCGCAGGGTAAGCATGACGGCCCCGTCCTCGTAGCGCGCGGTCGCGATGGCCAGTGTATTGGCGCCCGTCTGAAACGCCTCGACGGTTCCGTGACTGCGCAGGCTCGCCAGCATCGCATCACGACCGTCATAATCGAGCCCGTCGGCGAACCACATGGTATCGAACCGCCCTGCATCCGCGATGGCGGCCTGTGCCCGCGCCAAATTGCCTTCGGTCGGTTGCCAGGGGGCGGGTTCCAGACCCGGCAGACGACTGCGCCAGACGTCCGCGGCCTGGAACAAGGGGGCTTCGGGCGCGGTCAACACCATGAAACCCACGGGGCGCCCGGCGCGACCGGCGCGGGTCAATTGCGCCTCGATTGCTTCCATCTGGCGTGGCCAGCCGCTCGCCCCGGCCCAACTGCCGTCGAGAACCATGAGCAGCGGTCCGCTACCGGATGACTGATCGCGCTGCGGGTTCAGGACCGGGCCCGCAAGCCCGATGATGATCGCGGCGACGGTAAGCATCCGCAGCAAAAGCAACCACCACGGCGTCCTGTCGGAAACGGATTCGTCATCCGTCAGGCCCAGCAGCAGGGCGACGCCGGGAAACCGGCGGCGGATGGGCGCGGGCGGGACGGCCCGCAGGATCAGCCACAGCACCGGCAGGGCCAGCAAGGCCGCCAGCAGCCATGGCGCGGTAAAGCCTATGCCGCCAAGAACCGTCATGCAGCGCGATCCAACGCACCATAGAGCCAGAGAAGGCCCGTTTGCGCGGGCTTGTCCGTATGGTGCAGGCCATACCGCCAGCCGGTCAGGGTGCAAAGCTGCTGCAACTCATGCTTTCGGGCCGCCAGCCGGTCGATGTAGCGGTCGCGCAGATCGTTCGCCTTTAGCGTTTCATGCCGCAACGTGCCGCCCATGCTTTCAAAGACGGTCCGCCCCGCGAAGGGAAATGCCTCTTCCGAGGGGTCGAGGACATGGAGCAGCGCCCCCCGGACGCCCCGGTCCGCCGCTTTGGTCAGGGCTTCGCGAACCTGACCCAGGTCGCCCATGAAATCGGACACGAAGACCGCGCGGGCGTTGGGGATCATGGCGCGATGCTCCGGCGGCGCATAATCCGCCTCGCTATCGCGGCTCAGCATTTCAGTCAGGCGCAGGATCTGCGGGTTTCCCCGACGGGGGGGAAGCTCCGTCCCAGTGAGGCCCACGCGTTCGCCCCCGCGGATGAGCAGGATCGCCAGCGCAAGCGACAGCAGGCGCGCACGATCCGCCTTTTCCGGCAGGTCAGCGGTGGAGGCAAACCGCATGGATGCCCCCTGATCGACCCAGAGCATGACCGATTGCGCGATCTGCCATTCGCGTTCTCGCACGAACTCATGGTCGCCCATGGCGGATCGCCGGTGATCGATGGCCCGGCGGCTGTCCCCGGTCTGGGCCGGGCGGTATTGCCAGAAATCGTCCCCCAGCCCGGCGCGCCGACGTCCGTGCGCCCCCAGTAGCACCGCCCCCGCCAGATATTCCGCCCGCGCCAGCAGCGGCGGCAGGCGCGACGCTTCGCTTTCGGCCCGCGCCCTGAGGGCGAGGCGCGCGGTCTCCTCTTGGGCGGGGGTGCCGGTCACGCCGCGGCCTTTGCCCCGGTGAGCTGGGTCGCGGTCTCACTGATCAGGTCGCGCAGGCTGTCGCCCCGTGCGCGTGCGGCAAAATTCAGCGCCATCCGGTGGATGAGCACGGGATGCGCCATGTCGAACACGTCTTCGGCCGAGGGTGCGAGCCGCCCCTGCAGCAAGGCGCGGGCCCTGACCGCCAGCATGAGCGCCTGTGCCGCGCGGGGGCCGGGGCCCCATGCGACGGTATCGCGAACCTTGCTGCTGACATCTTCGCCATCGGGCCGGAATGCCCGAACGAGATCGAGAATGGTTTCCACCACGGAATCGCCCACGGGCATGCGCCGCAGAAGCCGTTGCGCATCCAGCAGTTCACCAGCGCCGAACACTTGTGTGGCTTCGTCTTCCGCTTCGCCGGTGGTCGCGATCAGGATGTCGCGCTCGGTCGCGCGGTCGGGATAGGGCACATCGATCTGGACCAGAAACCGGTCCAGCTGCGCTTCGGGCAGCGGATAGGTCCCTTCCTGTTCGATCGGGTTCTGCGTGGCCAGCACGTGAAAGGGCGTACCAAGCGGCCTGTCCTGCCCGGCGACGGTCACGGTCTTTTCCTGCATGGCCTGCAAAAGTGCCGATTGGGTCCGTGGACTGGCCCGGTTGATTTCATCGGCCATGAGCAGCTGGCAGAAGATCGGACCCTCGATAAAGCGAAAGCTGCGCGCGCCGTCAGCGGCGGTATCGAGCACCTCTGATCCGAGGATATCCGCCGGCATCAGGTCCGGGGTGAACTGCACGCGCTTTCCGTCCAGCCCCATCACCGTGCCCAGCGTTTCCACGAGGCGCGTCTTGCCCAGTCCCGGCAGGCCGATCAGAAGCCCGTGACCCGCGCACAACAACGCGGTGAGCGTCAGTTCGACCACACGCTCCTGCCCGATGAAGCGCCGCGTGATGGAGGATTTGGCCGATGCGAGCTTGTCACCAAGGTCCTCGATCTGCGCCACCATGTCGTCCGACTGGCTCATGACTTTCGCTCTCTTCCGGTTATATGGTTGCGTTGAATGTAAGTGTATCTTGATCTCGGGAAATGGCAAAAGCGATGAGTGGACAAAAAACCGTGACACCTTCGGCCGAAAGCCTTGCCGCATCGGCCAAGGCGGCGAAAACAAAGGGCGGCCCCCCGCTGGAACAGTGGAACCCGCCCTTCTGCGGTGATCTGGACATGCAGATCCGGCGCGACGGCACATGGTTCTATCAGGGCACCCCCATCGGCCGGATCGAACTGGTGAAGCTCTTTGCCACCATCCTGTGGAGGGAGGGTGACGACTACTTCCTCAAGACGCCGGTCGAAAAGGTCGGCATCACGGTAGAAGACGCCCCATTCGTCGCGGTTGATTTCGAAGCCTCTGGGCAGGGGGAGGCGGGGGAGCTGACCTTTACAACGAACCTCGGCGATACCGCAACCGCTGGGCCCGACCATCCGATCCGCGTGGAGCGGGACGCCGAAACGGGGGAGCCGTCGCCCTATGTGCTGATCCGCCGAAACCTCGAAGCGCTCATCGACCGCAAGAGCTTTTACCGGCTGGTCGATCTGGGCGCGCATCACGACGGGTGGTTCGGCCTGTGGTCGGGCGGAGAGTTCTTTCGCATCATTCCGTCGGATGAGCTGCCGAACGAGGAATAACCGGAACAGACCGTATCCCGGCGAAAGGCGTTTGCATGAAATACGCGGCCAACCTGTCGTTGCTCTGGCCAGAGCTTCCCTACCTCGACCGATTCGACGCGGCTGCAGAAGCAGGCTTTTCCGCGGTGGAGATCCTGTTTCCCTATGACCTCGCGGTAAAGGAAACCCGCCGCGCGCTGCTTCGGAATGGGCTGGAACTGATCCTGATCAATGCCCCGCCGCCGAACTACACCGGCGGCGCGCGGGGATTTGCCGCCGTACCCGGGGGCGAGGCGCGGTTCCGCAGCGATATGAAGCGCGTCTTTCGCTATGCGGAGGCGCTGGGTGTTTCGATGATCCATGTGATGGCCGGAGAGGCGGAGGGAGAGACCGCCCGACAGACCTTTGTGGAAAATCTGCGCTGGGCAGCCGCTGCGGCCCCATCGGGCCTTATGCTGAACATCGAGCCTCTCAACCGTACCGCCATGCCGGACTACTTCCTCGCCTCCTACGATCTGGCGAGAGAGGTGCTGGAGGCGGTTGATCGCCCGAATGTCAGGCTGCAGTACGACAGTTATCATGCGCAGGTCATCCACGGGGACGCGGTAGAGGTCTTGACGGATTTCGCGGACTTAATGTCACATGTGCAGATCGGCGATGCGCCCGACCGCAGCGCCCCGGGGACCGGCAGCGTCGACTTCCCTGCGCTTTTCGAACGGCTGGCCCAACTGCATTATGACGGCTGGATCGCAGGGGAATATCATCCCGGGGGGTCTACGGAAAAGACGCTGGGCTGGCGGCAGATTCCCGCGCTTCATCAATCGGAATAATGTAGCTGTCGTAGTAGTTTGCGCTGATTCCAGTGGCCGCGGATCTGTTTCGTCAGAATGGTCGTCGGGATGAAGTGAACATCGTCGTTTTCATCGACGCAACGTTCGAACTTGCGTCGCGCGACGACCAGCTTCGAGGCATGGCCCGAAGCGGCGCCCACCGTGATCTCGATCTCCTTGACCGGCTCTCCATCGGGGATCTCGGTCTTCTGGCGGGCGCGGTAGATCAGGTCCCGGAAGCTGCCGATGTCCATGTATTCCCCACTTTTCAGCGGGCCCTGATTGGTCCGTTTGATGGGGTCCTCCATCGTGTCGAGGTTCAGTTCCTCCCGGTCGATGACCGAAGCCTCATATGTCTTTTCCCCGATGGTCAGCCGCGCGAGGATCGCGATGACATAGATCGGTTCCGTCGCCATGTTGGAGATGATGCAGCGCGCCCGTTCGTCTTCTGCCGCGCCGTGGCTGATCATGATGACGGCCTGACGCTGCCGCACGAAACCCATGTAGAGGATTTGCAGATAGGCAAGCCACACGAGTGCTGAAATCATACCCAGGCCGAGGCGCAGAAGCTCGGCGTTATCCTTGATCCATTCCATGCCGCTAAACGCCGCTTTTGCGCCGACGGGTCCATGCGATGGCCAGAAAAATCCGGATTCGCCCGATTCAGTGCGCCGCGGCCCAGTTTGCTCCGGTGCCCGCGTCCACCGTCAGTTTCACGTCGAGCTTCACCACAGGGTCATTCGCGTTTTCCATTACGTCCTTCGCGGCGGCGATCAGATCGTCCTCTGCCCCGCTGTCGACTTCGAAGAGAAGTTCGTCATGAACCTGTAGCAACATGCGGGCAGGCAAATGATCGATGGCCGCCGGCATACGGATCATGGCACGCCGGATCACATCGGCCGCCGTGCCCTGAATGGGCGCGTTGATGGCGGCGCGCTGGGCAAAGCCGGCGCGCGGGCCCTTGGCCCCGATCTCCGGGGTGTTGATCTTGCGACCGAACAAGGTCTCCACATAACCATGCGCCTTGGCGAAGTCCTTCGTATCGTTCATGTAATCGCGGATGCCGGGGAAACGTTCGAAATAGCGGTCGATGAAGCCCTGCGCCTCGCCCCGAGGAATGCGCAGGTTGCGCGCAAGTCCGAAACCCGAGATGCCGTAGATGACACCGAAGTTGATGGCCTTTGCGCGGCGGCGAATGTCCGGCGTCATCTCTTCCATGGGAACGTCAAACATCTCGCTCGCTGTCATGGCATGGATGTCGTCGCCCCGCGTAAACGCTTCCTTCAAGGCGGGAATGTCGGCGATATGCGCGAGGATGCGCAGTTCGATCTGCGAATAATCCAGCGCGACGAGCGTCTTGCCCTCTTCCGCGACAAAGGCTTCGCGGATGCGGCGGCCTTCCTCCGACCGGATCGGGATGTTCTGCAGGTTCGGATCGGTGGAGGCGAGCCGCCCGGTGCTGGCCCCGGCAATCGAATAGCACGTATGGACCCGACCGGTTTCGGGGTGGATGTGATCCTGCAAGGCGTCGGTATAGGTGGACTTGAGCTTTGAAAGCTGTCGCCAGTCGAGGATGCGCGCGGGCAGTTCATGCTCCGTCGCCAGATCTTCGAGGACATCGGCGCCGGTGGCATAGGCGCCCGTCTTGCCCTTCTTGCCGCCTGCCAGCGCCATTTCATCGAAGAGGATTTCGCCCAACTGCTTGGGCGAACCCACGTTGAACTTGCGGCCCGCCAGTTCGTAAATTTCGTCTTCCAGCCCGGCCATCTTCTGCGCAAAGGCGTTCGACATGCGCGACAGCGTATCGCGGTCCACCTTGATGCCCGACCGTTCCATCCCGGCCAGCACCGGGACGAGTGGCCGTTCGAGCGTTTCATAAACCTTCGTGACGCCCGCGCGATGCAGTTGCGGTTTGAATAGCTGCCACAGCCGCAATGTGATATCCGCGTCCTCGGCGGCATAGCACACCGCGTCGTCCACCTGCACCTTGTCAAAGGTGATGGCGGATTTGCCGGTGCCCAGCAAAGGCTTGATCGGGATCGGAGTGTGGCCGAGGTACCGTTCGCTGAGCGTATCCATGCCGTGGCCATGCAGACCGGCGTGCATCGCGTATGACAGCAGCATCGTATCGTCGAGCGGCGCCACCTCGATATTGAGGCGGGCGAAGATCTTGGCGTCGTATTTCATGTTCTGCCCGATCTTCAGGATCGACGGATCCTGTAGCATGGGCGTCAGCATCTTCAGTGCATCCTCCAGCCCCATCTGGCCCTCCGCCAGATCGTCGGAGCCGAAGAGATCGTCGGCACGGTTCGCCTTGTGGGTCAGCGGGATATAGCAGGCCTGCCCCGGCTCCACGCAGAGCGAAACCCCCACCAGTTCCGCCGTCATATCGTTGAGCCCGGTGGTTTCCGTATCCACGGCGACGTAGCCGCGCTCATATATCCGGTCCAGCCAGACCTGAAGCGCGCCGGCATCGCGAACACATTCGTAGCTTTGCGGATCGAAGGGCACATCGGCCATCTTCGGCATCTCGGGCGTCGCGGGGGCGGTTTCGGGGATCACGGGTGCCTCGCGGCCCAGACCTTCGGCGACGCGGCGCGACAGCGTGCGGAACTCCATCTCCGCGAGGAAACCCAGCAGTGTTTCGGGGTCAGGGTCGCGCACCTCCAGATCGTCGAGCGTGAAATCGAGCGGCGTGTTTTCGTCCAACAGTACCAGCTTGCGGGACAGGCGGATTTGCTCCGCATGGTCGATGAGCGTCTGGCGCCGCTTGGGTTGCTTGATCTCTTCGGCGCGGGTGAGCAGCGATTCCAGATCGCCATATTCGTTGATGAGAAGTGCGGCGGTCTTGATCCCGATCCCGGGCGCGCCCGGAACGTTATCCACCGAATCCCCGGCGAGCGCCTGCACGTCCACGACCCGTTCGGGGTAGACGCCGAATTTCTCGAACACGCCGTCACGGTCGATGCGGGTGTTCTTCATGGCGTCCAGCATCTCCACCCCGTCGCCCACAAGCTGCATGAGGTCCTTGTCAGACGAGATGATGGTGCAACGCCCGCCCGCCGCACGGGCCTGAACGGCAAGCGTGGCGATGATGTCGTCGGCCTCGAACCCTTCCTTTTCCTTGCAGGCGATGTTGAAGGCTTCGGTCGCCTTCCGGGTCAGGGGGATCTGGGGGCGCAGGTCCTCGGGCATTTCGTCCCGGTTCGCCTTGTACTGGTCATACATCTCGTTGCGAAAGGTATGGCTGCCCTTGTCGAAGATGACGGCGGCATGGGTGGGCGCGTCGGGGCCCGCGTTGTCCTGAATCATCTTCCAGACCATGTTGCAGAATCCCGCCACGGCCCCGATCGGGATGCCGTCGGATTTGCGGGTCAGCGGCGGCAAGGCGTGAAAGGCGCGGAAGATGAATGCCGAGCCGTCGATAAGATGCAGGTGATGGCCTTTGCCGAATGTGCCGGACATGGGGTGCCTCCGTAGGGTCGGCGCCCTTTTGCCACGAAGCGGCGCGGTCTGCCAGCATCAAGGGGGCGGCGCAGGGTCCTGCAAGGCGGCGTTGGCAGGGATCAACGGGTCTTCGGTGGGGGAGCGGTAGGCGGAACGCTTAAGCCGGTTCGCTTAGTCCTTGTCCGCGAAATCGGCGTGAATGTATTTCGCGTCGCAATAGCCGCATTCGACCCAGCCCTTGTCCTGCGGTATCTGCAGCCAGACCCGTGGATGGCCCAACGCGCCTTCCCCGCCGTCGCAGGCGACGCGGTAGGTGTTCACGATGCGGGTCTCGGGCGGCTGGATGGTCATGTCTGTCAGTCCTGAAGAGCGGCGTCTGCCCCGGTTATGACCAATGCCGCCACGCGGGGCAAGGCCCGCTCTGCCCGCGGGCGGCGGCGGGCTTTGGCGAATCGCCGCGCGGGTCACCCGGTGCAAAGGAAAGAGGTTCACCCCGCCCGCCGCAGAAGGTAAGACCGGCGCAGCAGAGCCAGAAAGCGAGCAGACGGCCCACCATGACCACACCCAAGCCAGTCGTTCTATGTATTCTCGATGGTTGGGGGCTGCGTGAGGAGCGTGAAGGCAACGCCCCGGCCCTTGCCCATACACCCAATTTCGACGGCATCATGGCCCGCTGCCCCAACGCGACGCTGATCACCCACGGCCCGGACGCGGGCCTTCCGAAAGGCCAGATGGGCAACTCCGAAGTGGGTCATACCAATATCGGTGCGGGCCGCGTCGTGGCCATGGATCTAGGGCAGATCGACCTCGCGATCGAAGAAGGCTCCTTCGCGGTCAATCCCCGGCTCACCGACTTTGCGCAGCGGCTGGTCGAAAGTGGCGGCACGGCGCATTTACTGGGTGTGGTATCCGACGGCGGCGTGCACGGGCACCTCAATCACATGGTCGCGGCTGCGCAGGCGCTCAACGCGGCGGATGTACCAGTTGTTCTGCATCTGATGACGGATGGGCGGGATGTGTCCCCCACTTCCGCGCTCACGTATCTTGAGGAGTTGCAGCAGGGATTGCCCGAGGGGGTACGCATCGCGACCGTAACAGGCCGCTATTTCGCGATGGACCGTGATACCCGCTGGGACCGCATCGCGAAGGCCACCGCCGCCATTATCTCGGGCGAGGGCGCGCGCGCGGATACGGCGCACGAGGCCGTGGAACGGGCCTATGCCCGGGACGAAACCGACGAATTCGTAACGCCGACCATCATCGGCGACTACGCCGGTGCCTCCGACGGTGACGGGCTATTCTGTCTCAACTTTCGCGCGGATCGCGCACGGCAGATCATGTCCGCGCTGGGTGACCCTGCATTCGACGCCTTCGATACCGGCCCTCGGCCCGACTGGGCGGCGCTGATGGGAATGGCGGATTATTCCGAACACCACGGCAGCTTCATGTCGACGGTCTATCCCAAGCCGGAAATCGTGAACACGCTGGGCGCCTGGGTCGCGTGCCATGGGCTGCGCCAGTTCCGGTTGGCGGAAACCGAGAAATATCCCCATGTAACCTTCTTCCTGAACGGGGGCGAGGAAGCGGCGGCGACCGGAGAAGACCGCCACATGCCGAAATCCCCGGATGTGGCGACCTATGACCTGAAGCCAGAAATGTCGGCCGACGAAGTCACCGACAGGCTGGTTGCGGCGATCCGCGACGGCTACGACCTGATCGTGGTCAACTATGCAAACCCCGATATGGTGGGGCATACCGGCGATCTCGACGCGGCGATCCGGGCCTGTGAGGCGGTAGATTCAGGGCTGGGCCGGGCCCTGTCCGCCCTGCGGGAGGTCGGCGGCGCCATGATCGTCACGGCGGATCACGGCAACTGCGAAACGATGATCGACCCCGAAACCGGCGGTCCCCATACCGCCCATACGCTGAACCCGGTGCCGGTCGTGATCGTCGGTGCGCCCGAAGGGGCGACACTGCGCTCCGGCAGGCTCGCCGATCTGGCACCGACCGTTCTGCAACTGCTCGGCATAGACCAGCCGGAGGAGATGACGGGGCGATCCCTGCTGAGATGATGCGCGCGCTGATCATAGGCTTGATGCTTTGGCCAGCGCTGCTCTGGGCGGAACAGGATGCTGCCAGACAGGCGCGCGCAGCCGCCGATCAGTTGGAGGCGGCGTCGGCGCTGCTCGATGCTGCGGAAGGCGCCGGGGACAGGGTGGCGGCGCTCACAGAAACGATACAGGCCTACGAGAAAGGGCTCGCCGCGATGCGCGCGAGCCTGCGGCAGGCCGCGATCAACGAAAGCCAGTTGCAGGCACGCCTGCAGGCCCGTGACGGCGAGGTCGCGCAACTGCTGAGCGTTTTGCAAAGCATTGGCGGGGACCCGTCGCCGGTGGTGCTGCTGCACCCAGACGGGCCGATGGGCACCGCGCGGGCGGGGATGCTGCTGGCCGAACTTTCCCCCGCGCTGAACGCGCGGGCCGAGGCGCTTCGCCGAGACCTCGATAACGTAAAGATGCTGCGGCGCCTGCAGACCGATGCGGCGGGCAGATTGCAGGAAGGACTGGCCGAGGTACAGGGCGCGCGCACGACGCTCAATCAGGCGATGGCGAACCGGACCGAACTGCCCAAGCGCTTTACCGAGGATCCGGTGCGCACCGCGATCCTCATCGCGTCGAGCGAAACGCTCGAAGGCTTCGCCAGCGGGCTTTCCGAAATCGCGACAGAGGAAATCGAACCGGCACCGGTCAACCTCGACGGAAAGGTGGGCGACCTCGCATTGCCCGTTCAGGGGCTGGTGCTGCGGGGGGCCAACGAGCCCGATGCCGCCGGCGTGTCACGCCCCGGTATCATCCTCGCCACGCGCCCGCGCGCTATCGTGACGACACCGGCGGCGGCAACGATACGCTATGTCGGCCCGCTGCTGGACCTCGGCAATGTCGTCATCCTTGAACCGCAGGTCGATACGTTGTTTGTATTGGCCGGACTGGACGTGGTTTACGGCGAAGCCGGCCAGGTCATAGCGGGGGGGACGCCGATAGGTTTGATGGGTGCGCCGCAAGGGGGCGCCCCGGGTGCATTGTCAACACTCAGTGATGGCACTGGCACCGATCGTTCCGAAACGCTCTATATAGAGGTCAGGCAAAACAACATTCCACAGGATCCACAGGATTGGTTCCGTACCGACAAGGATGAATAGGCAGATGAAGAAATTCGTAATGGCGGCTCTCGGCGGCACATTGGCCGGCGTGATTGCCACAACGCAGATTGCCGGGCCGTTGCTGGCGCAGGAATCCGTCAAGATCAACAACGTTTACGAACAGCTCGATCTCTTCGGTGACATCTTCGAACGTATCCGCGCCCAATACGTGGAAGAGGTTGACCCCGCCGATCTGATCGAAGCCGCAATCAACGGCATGCTGACATCGCTGGACCCGCATTCCAGCTACCTGTCCCCCCGCGACGCGCTGAAGATGCGCGAGCAGACCCGCGGTGAATTCGGCGGCCTGGGAATCGAGGTCACGCAGGAAGACGGCTTTGTGAAGGTCGTCTCCCCCATCGATGGCACCCCCGCCGCAGAGGCCGGGATCGAAGCCGGGGATTTCATCACCCATGTCGATGGCGAAAGCCTTCTGGGCCTGCTGCTGGACGATGCGGTCGAGATGATGCGCGGCCCCGTCGGGTCGGAGATTGTCATCACCGTCGTCCGCGAGGGCGAACAGGAACCCTTTGACGTGACCATCGTGCGCGACACCATCCAGTTGACCGCCGTGCGCGCACGGACGGAAGGTAAATCCGCCGTTCTGCGTGTGACCACCTTTAACGAACAGACCTTCCCCAAGCTGAAGGAAGGGCTGGAGGAGCAGATCGAAGCCGCGGACGGCATCGAGAACCTCAACGGTATCGTTCTTGACCTGCGCAACAATCCCGGTGGTTTGCTGAGCCAGGCAATCGCCGTTTCCGACGCTTTCCTTGAGGAAGGTGAGATCGTGAGCACGCGGGGCCGCGACCCCGCCGACGGGGACCGGGTGAACGCGACACCCGGCGATCTGGCAGAGGGCAAACCCATCGTGGTTTTGATCAACGGCGGCTCCGCCTCAGCGTCCGAAATCGTTGCGGGCGCGCTGCAGGATCACCGCCGGGCCATCGTGGTGGGCACCAAGAGCTTCGGCAAGGGGTCGGTGCAGACGGTCATGCCGCTGCGCTCCGACGGGGCGATGCGTCTGACGACGGCGCGCTACTACACCCCCTCGGGTCGTTCGATCCAGGCACTCGGCGTTTCGCCCGATATCGTTGTGGCGCAGCCCCCGGTGGTGCCCGGCAATGAAGAGGAAGAGGACGAAAGCCTCGCCCGGCCGCTGCGGTCGGAAGCGGACCTGCGCGGCAGCCTGAACAACGACAGCCTGTCGGACGATCAGATCAAGCAGATCGAGGAAGACCGCGAGAAGGCAGAACAGGCCGCCCAACTGCGCGAAGAGGACTATCAGTTGGCCTATGCCATCGACATCCTCAAGGGTCTGTCGGCGCTCGGTCCGCGGGACTGATAGGCAAGGGACCTGAAGTGAAGACAAAGGAACGCAGGCGAGAGCATCGCCTGCGTTCTTTACGTTACGGCGGATGATTTATGCCGGAGGGCGCAAAACCCTGTCAGGCGGTTTCGGTGCAATGCCGGCGGAATGCGCGCTTCAGCATGTCGAGCTCGGCACGCAGCAATTCGGTTTCGGCGCGGATGTCATCCCCCAGCACTTCGCCCATGATCAACGTCACATGGGCCAGCGTATCCCCGCTTGCGTCGTCGAGGATCAGCAGGGTCTGCACCCCGTCGGAGATCGCATCCGACGGGATGGGGAAGGAAAGCAGCCACTGCCCTTTCGCATCCGCAGGCTCAAGGGCCACGCCCTCCACCGTTTTTCCCAAGTGGGACACCGAGATGGCGGGGCTGTCGCCCCCGGTATGGCTGACGATCCCCCGCCATGTGCCCTGACGGATTCCGGTTTTGGTCACGGTCGTTGTGGCCATATCAGGGCTCCTAGATCTGTGCGCGCGGACGGCGGGAGAACGTTAGATCGCGAATGATGATCTCGTTCATCTCCGCCCCTTCGAAGATGAGGTCGATCCACGCCTTCTCCACGCGTTTTTCATTGAGGTTGGAATAGGCGAGGTCGAATTCGACGCGGATTTCCTTTTGGTCCAGCGGCAGTTCGCGGACGATCTGTTCGCTGTTGGGACCGTGCCGGATGTTGAGCCGCGCGAAAATTTCGAGCGGCTTCTCGGTTTCCACGATCAGGTCCATGCGCAAAAGGTGGTTGCGCTTCAACCCCTTTACCCCCGCTTCCGGCAGGTCGAGCACGAGGGACAGGAACGAGCCGTCGAACCGGAAGACATCCATGCGCAGCCCGTAGGGGGCAAGGTCCTCTTCCCGCAGGTTGCGCACCTGCCGCAGGGTGAGCTCGGAAAAGTCGCAGTCGTGGAACAGGGTAATCTCGTCTCCGAGGGTCGATTTCGTCGCGACCGAAGAGATGCCGGGCACCGGCAGCGCCCCACGCCACAGGTCGGGCCGCCATGCCCAGTCCGCATTATGTGGCTTGGGGAACCCGGTTGAGCCGACCAGCGGCAGGGAAAGCCGTTCATCCGCGTTGTGGATGAGGCTGTCGAGATGGACCTTCAACTGGCGCGCCCTGAGGCTCTGGCGTTCCAGCGTGGGCAGGTCGGTCCTGTCGGACCGCCGCGCGATCTTCGCCCATTGGCGGACCATGCTTGAAAACAGGGTAGTGTCGAGGAATGTCTCGCCTAGTTTGCCCATAACCTGCCTGGCCTTCTGCCTTTTCGGCACTCTATCGCCGGTCCCGCTATCGTTCAATCGCTTTGGCGACAGTGCAATGCGCGGTCTGTCACTGTTTCGCCTGCGGAAACTAGCCTCACTTGCTGGCGGCCCGAGTCCTTTCCAGCAGGGATGTCACCACCGCACGCCCCGCACGACCGGCGGCCCGGGCACCCGCCGGTTCATAGAAGGCGACCCCCACCATTCGGTCATTCAGCAGCATCGCACCGCGCCAATGCCGCTCCGAAAGCCCCTCCTGCGGGGCTGGGCCGCGGGCATGAAAGACGAGCTGGGCCGGCCCCTCGCTTGCGTCGGAAATTTCGTTCAGCGCGGCTGCCCGCGCGATTTCGGTGATGGTGGGCAGTGGGCCGTCGGGCGCGACCGGAAGCATGCTGACGCTGATGACACCGAGCGGGGCATTCAGGTCCGTGACCGGCCCGCCCAGTGCCTCGCAATGGGCCAGCAAGGCAAAGTCCTTGTCGATACTCGCCCGGTCGATGCAGAACCCCGAAGGCGGCACCAGCATGATCGCCCCGCCCGACATGCGCGCCCGCGCCAGCGGAAGCGTATCTTCCGCGCCCTCGGGGCTGCGCAGGGACAGGGTGCCGAAGCCCTGACCGGCCTCGCAGCCGGACAGGGCAAGCAGCGCAAGCGCTGTGAGAGGACCCTTACAGGTCCATGTAGTCATGCGTCTCGGCCTTGGCGCCGGGATGAGTGACCGCACCCAGATAGGTCGGCCCGACGAGCTGTGCGTATTTCCACAGGGCTCCGCTGGCATAATTCGTCGGGCGGGCACCTTTCCATTCAGCGCGGCGGCGCTCCAGTTCCGCGTCGTCGAGATCGACGGTGATGCTGCCTTCGATCGCGTTCAGCGTAATCATGTCGCCGTTCTTCAGCAGGGCGATTGGCCCGCCATGCGCAGCCTCTGGGCCAACGTGGCCGACGCAGAACCCCCGCGTCGCGCCCGAGAACCGCCCGTCGGTGATGAGGGCGACCTTCTTGCCCATGCCCTGACCGGACAGCGCTGCCGTGGTTGCCAACATCTCGCGCATGCCCGGGCCGCCTGCGGGGCCTTCGTTGCGAATGACGAAGACATCGCCTTCAGCGTAATTGCGGTTCTGCACCGCCTCGAAGGCATCCTGCTCACATTCGAATACAAGCGCGGGTCCTGTGAAAACGATGTCGTCCTCGCTCATGCCCGCGATCTTCACGATAGCCCCTTCGGGGGCAAGGTTGCCCTTCAGACCAACGACACCGCCGGTCTTGCTGATCGGGTTCTGAACGCTGTGGATGACCTTGCCGTCGGCTTCCCGGTCGATCTTGTCCAGTTCCTCGCCGATGGAATAGCCGGTCGCGGTCAGGCAGTCCTCATGCAACAGGCCCGCCTTACGCAGTTCCTTCATCACCACCGGCACGCCGCCCGCTTCGTAAAGGTCTTTGGCGACATATTGGCCGCCGGGCTTCATATCAACGAAGTAGGGTGTGTCGCGGAAGATTTCGCAGACGTCATCAAGGAAGAAATCGATCCCCGCCTCATGCGCCATGGCCGGAAGGTGCAGGCCCGCGTTGGTCGATCCGCCCGTGCAGGCCACGATCCGCGCCGCGTTCTCGAACGCCTGCCGGGTGCAGATGTCGCGCGCGCGGATGTTTTTCTCGATCAGGTTCATGACCGCCGCGCCGGAGGCTTCGGCATAGGCGTCACGCGATTCATAGGGGGCGGGCGCCCCCGAAGAGTTGGGCAGCGCGAGGCCGATGGCCTCGGACACGCAGGCCATGGTGTTGGCGGTGAACTGCCCGCCGCAGGCACCGGCCGATGGGCAGGCGACGCGCTCCAGCACTTCGAGCGCGGCCTGCGACATGGTGCCGTTCTGGAACCGGCCCACCGCTTCGAACATGTCCTGAACCGTGAGGTCGCGACTGGCGAAATCTTCCGGCACATCGGCACCCGCCGGCGCCTTGCCCGGCAGGATCGACCCCCCATACAGGAAGACTGACGGCACGTTCAGCCGGATCATCGCCATCATCATGCCCGGCAGGGATTTGTCGCAGCCCGCAAGCCCGACGATGGCATCGTAGCAATGGCCGCGCATGGTCAGTTCAACGGTATCGGCGATGGCTTCCCGCGACGCCAGTGATGAGCGCATGCCCTCGTGGCCCATGGCGATGCCGTCGGTGACAGTGATCGTGGTGAACTCCCGCGGTGTGCCCTGTTCGTTGCGCACGCCGATCTTTACAGCTTGCGCCTGACGGTTCAGCGCGATGTTGCAGGGGGCCGCTTCGTTCCAGCAGGTCGCAACGCCGACCAGCGGCTGGTGGATTTCCTCCTCCGTCATGCCCATGGCGTAATAATAGGACCGGTGCGGCGCACGCGCGGGGCCTTCGGTCACATGGCGGCTTGGCAGTTTGGACTTGTCGAAACGCTGGGTGGTGGACATGAAGATTGGCTCCCGGTTCAAGGTTGCCACGGGAATAAAGCCCGAGCCTTTTGGCTGCAAGCGTCATGCGTCTTGTTGTGCACTCCCGGTGCGACGCGTAGATTGCCCCAACCCCGAAACGGCCGCAGGCCCCAGCGAAAGTCACGGCGCATGGAGTCCAGCATATTTTCCTTTATCTGGAAGCATTCGCGCCGCGAGCAGCTTCATCTGCTCGGCCTCACACTGGTGACCTTTCCGTTTCTCTATGCCACGCTGGAATTGCCCAAGCGCATCATAAACGATGCCATCGGCGCCGCGAGCGAGACGGCGCGGCTGTGGCAGTTCGAGATAACACAGGTGCAGTTCCTACTGCTTCTCTGCTTTGCCTATCTCGCCGCGGTGCTGATCCATGGTTTGCTGAAAATGCGGCTCAACACCATGAAGGGCGTGGTGGCCGAGCGGTCGCTGAGGAGGTTCCGCTATCAGCTTATCTCCCGGATGATGCGCTTCCCCCGGAGCTATTTCCAGACCACCTCCCAGGGGGAGCTGGTTTCCATGATCACGTCCGAGGCCGAGCCGATGGGCGGTCTGATGGGCGATGCACTGGCGCAGCCGGTCTTTCAGGCCGGACAGATGCTGATCATCGTGGCCTTCCTGTTCATTCAATCGCCCTGGTTCGGATTGGCCGGGGTGGCGCTGATCCCGCTGCAGGCATGGTTGATCCCGCGCCTGCAGCGCCAGATCAATCAACTGAACAAGGAACGGATCGCCGAAGTCCGGCACCTGTCGGCCCGCATCGGAGAGACGGCGGCAGGGGTCACCGACCTGCGCACCAACGGGGGCTGGCGCCTGCGCCTTGCGGATTTCACCGAGCAGTTGGGCCGGTTGTTCACGATCCGCTTTCGCATCTATCAGAAAAAGTTTTTCATGAAGTTTCTCAACAACTTCATCACGCAACTGACGCCCTTCTTCTTCTACGCCATCGGCGGCTATCTGGCAATCAAGGGCCAGATCACCGTCGGGGCACTGGTGGCCGCGCTTGCCGCCTACAAGGATCTCAGCAGCCCGTGGAAGGAACTGCTGGCCTATTACAACCAGACCCAGGATATGGCACTGCGGTGGGATGTCGTCACCGAACGCTTCGCTCCGCGCAACGCGATCGATCCCGCCCTGTTCGAAGGGGTGCCGGAGGAGATTCCGCATTTACGGGGCGACATCAAGCTGCAGAACGTTTCTGTGCGCAACGGCGATGGCAACCTGCTGCTGGAGGACCTGACGCTTACCATTCCGCCCGGATCCCACGTCGCCGTGCAGATCGCGAACCCCTCGGAACGAGTGGCATTCTGCGACGTGCTCACGCGGGAGGTATTGCCCTCCAGAGGCCGTATCGAGATCGCCGGGCATGATCTGTCGCAGCTTCATCAGGCGGTCATCGCGGCGCGCATCGGCTATGCGCACAGCACCCCTTACATTTTTCAGGGGACGGTGCGGGACAACCTGCTCATGCCGCTGATGACCGGCCCGAAGACCGTCCTGTGGGACCCGGAGGGGCAAGACAGGGCCGCCATCGAAGCGGCACGGGCCGGGAACAGCCCCGATAGCCTGAAGGCAAATTGGCTCGATCCGGGCCTCGCCGATCTGGCCACGCAGCAGGACATCCACGACTGGTGGTTCGGCCTGACCCAGGCCCTGGGCATCACCGAAGCCATCGTGCGCAACATGCTGAACGCGCCCATGGATCCGGACAAGCACCCCGACCTCGTTCGGCATGTGCTGGATCTGCGCCCTCTCGTCGCGCGGCGGCTCGATGCAGCGGGGCTGAGCAAGCCGGTTCATCGGTTCGACCCGGAGAAGTTCAATCCGGCGATGCCGCTGGGCGGCAACCTGATCTTCGCCAGCCCCCGGCGCCCGATTTCGCAGGAAAACCTGGTGGAGCAACGGCAGTTTCTATCGCTCGTCGCCGAACACGGGCTGGCGGAACAGGGCATCGCCATCTCCCAGACCGTGGTGGAAACGCTGCATCAGGCCTTTGGCAACGACGGTACGGACCATCCGCTTTTCAACATGCTGGGCATTGAGGAACCTCTCTATGAGCAGTTGGTCGATATTGCCGAAAGGCGGCGGGCCTCCGGTGATGCGGCGCTGAGCGACGACGAATTCGCGCTGCTGCTGACCGTTCCCTTCGCCTTGACGGCAGAACAGATCGGGCCCGCCTTTCCCGAGAGCTTCAAGCAGGAGATCCTGCATCTGCGACGCACCGGGGGGGCCGCCCTGCGCGACAGGATGCGCGATTTGTTTGTCCCTATCGCACCGGATGCCTATCTGCCGCAGCTCACGGTGTTGGAAAACCTTATCTACGGTCGCATATCGGCAATGGCGGGTCTGCAACGGGATCTGATCGAGGACGTCGTGGCCGAGGTGCTGCGCGAACAGGGGCTATGGCAGATGCTGGCAGTCAATCTTTTCGACACGCCCACCACGATCGGTGGCAGCAACCTGCCCGCGGGCTTCCAGCAAAGGGTCGCGTTCAACCGGGCCGCGATCAAACGACCGGACATCATGGTATTCAATCAATCGCTGGCCGTGCACAGCACCGAAACCCGAGCGACGATCCGCACCAAGCTGGGGGAGTATCTGCCGCAGACGACCCAGATTTACGTGGATGACACGTTCGCCAACCCCGAAACCTTCGACATCCACGTGCAAATTCGCAATGGCCGGATCGATGGTGATGAGCCGGTGGAGCCCGCCCGCGCGGGGGAGGACGCGTCGGACGATCTGCGGCGCAAGTTGCGCGTCATTTCCCGCAACGCGCTTTTCGGCAGTCTGGACGCGCGCAGCCAGCGGCTGCTGGCCTTCGCCGCCCGCTGGTACGAGGCCGAAGCCGGGCAGCGTATCTTTACCACCGGTGAGCCGCCGGATGCGGCCTACCTTTGCCTTTCCGGCAAGGCGGAGCTCTCATGGCCGGGGACCGCGCGCGATGTTGCCCCGGTTTCGGAAGTGGGGCCTGGCCGCCTTATCGGGGATCTGGCGATCATCCTGAACGAACCCCGGCAGCTTGACCTGACGGCTGTGGAGCCGACGCTTTTCCTGCGGCTTGGGGCGAAGGAGTTTCTGGCAGTCGTCGAAAACGACCGCAAGATCTTGCTGACCTTGCTTCAGACAGTTGCAGGCAACCTGTCCGGTGCGGCGGACCGCATAAGATCCTCCTATACCGAGCCGCTTCGCGATGACCCGCCGGGGGGTGGCCGCGAAGGGGCGCCGAAATCGCCCGGGGAGGAACCCTCAGAATGATGCCGCCCGCCTCTTACCAGCCGCATGAAATCTTGGTCGCCCCCGCGCGCCCCAGCCGCGCGCTTTGGCGACTGGTGCTTGGCTTTCTGCTGGCAGGCGCCGCCTATCTCGCTCTGGCGCAGGTCTTTTTCCAGACGGCATATTCGCTCGCAGGCGGGGGCGGGCTCGCGTTTTTTGAGCGGATGATGAGCGGGCAGAGCCCTGCCGCCATGTACCTGCTGCTTTTCTCTTTCGGTCTCATGATCGTCGGTGTGGCCATGGCGTTGCGCGTGGTGCACCGCCGGTCGCTGGCCGGCTTGCTTGGACCGCGCGCGCTCTTCGTCAGGCAGTTCGGCGTGGTGACCGTGGCGCTTTTGCTTCTCGGCGTCGTGATTCTGCTGCTCCCGCCATGGGGCATGGGGGGAGAGCTAATTCCCAACCTGCCGTTCGGTCGCTGGTTCTTGTTGCTGCCCCTTTCGTTGCTTGCGGTTCTGGTCCAGGTATCGGCAGAGGAGATCGTCTTCAGGGGCTATCTGCAACAGCAACTGGCTGCGCGTTTCGACTCACCCGTGATCTGGATGGCGGTGCCCTCGGTGGTCTTCGCGATGGGTCACTATCTGCCGGAGGCGGCAGGGCCGAACGCCCTGATGGTCGCGCTCTGGGCCGGTGTCTTCGGCATGCTGATGGCCGATCTGACTGCGCGGGCAGGGTCATTGGGCCCCGCCATCGCGGCGCATTTCGTCAACAACATCACCGCCATCCTCGTGGTGTCACTGCCCGACGACCTTTCGGGGCTGTCGCTCTACCTCACGCCCTTCTCCATGGCCGATGTCGAAGCCATGCGCGGCTGGCTGCCGGTGGATTTCGCGCTGATGTTCGTGTCTTGGCTGGCGGCGCGGCTGGCGCTTCGGCGTTGATTGCAATTTCGCGCGGCGGGGCTTATTTCGGGCGAACAAGCGTCAGCAGGGGCTCTCAATGAACTGGATCACGAACTACGTCCGTCCGCGGATCAATTCGATCTTTTCGCGTCGCGAGACGCCCGACAACCTATGGACGAAATGTGACGAATGCGGAACCATGCTGTTCCACCGTGAGATCTCGGAAAACCTGAACGTCTGCACGAACTGCGGCCACCATATGCCGATTTCGCCCCGCGACCGTTTCAAGGCGCTGTTCGATGGCGGTATTTTTACCGAAGTGAAGGTGCCCCAGCCCACCGCAGACCCGCTGCATTTCCGGGATCAGAAGAAATATCCCGATCGTCTGAAAGCGGCGCAGAAGGAAACCGGTGAAACCGAGGCCATGCTCGTGGCCCGCGGTGAAATTGGCCGCACCCCCATCGTCGCCGCCGCGCAGGACTTTTCCTTCATGGCAGGCTCCATGGGGATGTATGTGGGCAATGCCATAATCGCCGCCGCCAAGGAGGCGGTGAAGCTGAGACGCCCGCTGGTGCTTTTCTCTGCCGCGGGCGGCGCGCGGATGCAGGAGGGTATCCTCAGCCTGATGCAGATGCCGCGCACGACGGTCGCGGTGCAGATGCTGAAGGAAGCTGGCCTGCCCTATATCGTGGTGCTCACCCATCCGACGACAGGCGGGGTCACCGCTTCCTACGCGATGCTCGGCGATGTGCAGATTGCAGAACCCAATGCGCTGATCTGTTTCGCCGGTCCGCGTGTGATCCAGCAGACCATCGGGGAAAAACTGCCCGAAGGCTTCCAGCGGGCCGAATACCTGCTCGACCACGGTATGCTGGACCGGGTCACCCCCCGTACCGAATTGCGTGAGGAACTGACGACCATCCTGCGGATGCTGACCGGAAAGCCCCCCGCCGTGCGCGGCGACCTGCCCGCCCCCAGCGAAGGGGGCGAGCTTCCGCATGCGCTCAGCCCCGAGGCGGACAAACCCGCGAAATGACGGAAGTATCGTCGGACGTCATCCTGCAACGGATGATGTCGCTGCACCCCAAGGTCATCGATCTTACGCTGGATCGCATGTGGCGGCTGCTGGATGCGCTGGGCAACCCGCAGAATGACCTGCCGCCGGTGATCCATATCGCGGGCACCAACGGCAAGGGGTCCACGCTGGCGATGATCCGTGCCGGGCTGGAAGCGGACGGCCATAGGGTGCATGCCTATACCTCGCCCCATCTGGCGCGCTTTCACGAACGTATCCGCCTTGCCGGAACGCTGATCGATGAGGCTGCGCTCAGCGCGGTACTCGATGAATGCTATGCTGCGAATGGCGGCGAAAACATCACCTATTTCGAGATCACGACCGCCGCTGCCCTGCTGAGTTTCGCCCGGACGCCCGCGGACTACACTCTGCTCGAAGTGGGGCTCGGGGGGCGGCTGGACGCCACGAATGTCGTTGAATCGCCTGAGTTGACAGTGATCACGCCGGTCTCGGTGGATCATCAGCAGTTTCTTGGCGACACGCTTGCCCAGATCGCGGGGGAAAAGGCGGGCATCATCAAACGGCGCGTGCCTTGCGTCGTCGGTCCGCAGGAAGTGGTGGCGCTGGAGGTGATAGAGGCCCGGGCCAATGCGTGCGCAGCCCCGTTGCTCGCCTATGGCCAGCATTGGCACGCCCATCCCGAAGGCGACCGTATGGTCTTTCAGGATGAGAGAGGTCTGCTGGACCTTCCGCGCCCCAACCTGCTCGGCGACCATCAGATCGCAAACGCGGGGTCGGCGCTGGCGGCGCTGCGGTACCTCGGCGCCTCGGAGGCCGCTTTCGAGTCGGCGGTATCGCAGGCCGAATGGCCTGCGCGCATGCAGCGGCTGACCTCCGGTCCCTTGGCCACACAAGCGCCGGAGGTGGAGCTCTGGCTGGACGGCGGGCACAACCCTGCCGCGGGAATTGCCATCGCCTCCGCCCTTGCGGCGATGCCGGAAAGGCCCACGCACCTGATTTGCGGGATGCTCAACACCAAGGATGTGAAGGGCTACCTCAGGCCACTGGCCGCGCGGGCCGATCACCTCTGGGCGGTCTCGATCCCGGGGGAGGCGAATACATTGCCCGCCGCGGAGACCGCTGGCGCTGCCATTTCAGTGGGGCTGGACGCAAGCGAAGCGGCAGGCGTGTCGGATGCTCTGGCGCGGATCGTGGAGCGCGAACCGCAGGCCCGCGTGTTGATTTGCGGCTCTCTCTACCTAGCCGGGAACGTGTTGCGCGAAAACGTCTAGCAGCCGATTTCACGCGCTCCCCCGGGCGAGCCGCAGAATCTGGTGTATGCTTGGGGTGCATCGAAAATTGCCGTCGAAGCACCCGCCGCCTACCAGATATACGAGCTTGCCATGCAGGAAAATTCCGCTTCCGCAAAGAATAATGCCCCGCGCGAGGGTTCTCCGCTGGCGCTGGCCATCTATGCCTTTTTCGGGGTGGCAATCATCGTTGTTGGCCTTTTCGTACTGCGTGCGCAGATGACGGGCGATCATTTTGAAATGTCGGGCCCGATGCTCGATTATTCCGACGAAACGGGGGAGGGGGCGGCGTTGTCGCCCGCCGCCCTGCCGCCGGTCCACCCCCCCGCCGAAGCACTTTCCGAAGGCGAGGAGCAGGCCGCGCATGAACCTACCTCCGTCAGGGTCATGGCCACCGCGCAGGACCGGGCCATCGACATGGACGCGCTACTGACCGCCATGCTGGACCGGCTCGGCCAGCCAAAGGCCGCTTCCCAACCGCTGCGAGACAGGCTGAGCGTGACCTTGGAACAGGGACGTTCGGATGCCTATATCGATACGTTTCTGAATGCCGCAATCACCCGTGGCGACATCGAACCGCCCCTCGCGCTGACGACTGTCGCCGGGCGGCTGGATACCGATACCCTGCTCGAAACCCTAGTGCTTGCGACCGATAGCTTTGAGACGGCGGCGCATCGTGCATTCGCCAGTGCCCGCCCCCATGAGTTGCGCCCTACGGACAGTTTCGCGGGGCTTTCGCTGCATTACTACGGGCATCCGCTGGCACATGATCTTATCGCCGGCGCGAACGAGGACCGGGCGAGCCTTGCGGACGCCGAGGTCGGTCAGGTCGTTTCCATCCCCGCCTTCTGATCGCCCCAGTCTTCTGACTGCATCTCCCGCAGGCGGGAGGCGGTGCGCTCGAATTCGAAACTGCCCTCACCTTCGAGGTAGAGCATCTCCGGCTCGGCTGCCGCAGAACAGATGAGCCGCACCCGCGCTTCGTAGAGCGCATCGATCAGGGTGACGAAGCGCTTGGCCTCGTTGAAATTCGACCGCCCCAGCCGGGGCACGTCGTCCAGCAGCAGCACACGCACGGATTCCGCCACCGCGAGGTAATCGGCGGGGCCGAGGGGCCTGCCGCAAAGCTCGTGGAATTCCGCCCGCGCGATCCCGTTGCGAAAGGCGGGCAGCATGATGTCGCGTCCCTTGACATGCAGGGTCAGCGGTGTGCCCGGCCCCCCGGCCAGATCGTCCCAGACGGCATTCATGGCGGCGCGGCTTTCGTCGTTCACGGGGGTGAAATAGACCTGCATTCCCGAAAGCCGGTCCTGCCGGTAGTCGGTCGGGCTGGCCAGTTCATGGACAACCATATGCTCTTCGATCAACTCGATGAACGGCAGAAAGAGTTGCCGGTTCAACCCGTTCTTGTAAAGGTCCTGCGGGACGCGGTTCGACGTCGTGATGACCACGACGCCCGCACTGAAGAGCGCCTCGAACAGGCGGCCCACGATCATCGCGTCGGTGATATCGGTGATCTGCATTTCGTCGAAGGCCAGCAGCCGCACACTTTCCGCCACATCGCGGGCAACCGGCGCAATGGCATCGTCTACACCCGTTTGACGCGCCGCATGTAGTGCCGTGTGAATTTCCTGCATGAAGGCATGAAAATGCACCCTCCGGGCGGGGATATCGTCCAACGTGGATACGAAGAGATCCATCAGCATGGATTTCCCCCGGCCCACCCCGCCCCAAAGGTAAAGGCCCTTCGGGGGTTCGGGCGCGCGGCGGAACAACCCCTTGCGGGCCGGCGCTTTCAGCCCATCGCGAATGCGGTCGAACTCCGCGATCACGGCGTCCTGCGCGGGATCGTGTTTGAGCTGCCCGGAGGCGATCTTTTCGTCGAAGAGTGCGCGCATCGTCGTCATGGCGCAGGCTTACTACCCCCTGCAGGGGATGGAAAGCGGGGGCGAAGGTGGGCGGCGGGAGATGGGTGTCGAGGGCTATTCCCCCTGCCGGGGATTGGGCATAGTCTGCCGTCGTTCACCCCCCCCCCGGAAGGACCTTTTGTTGGAATACCGCAGTTCGCTTTTCACGCCGGTCCTTATCGTAGGCTGCGTGATCATCATGGTCAGTTTCGCCGTGCGCGCCTCCTTCGGGGTATTCCAGATCCCCATCGCCGAAGAGTTCGCCTGGGCGCGGAGCGAGTTTTCACTGGCCATCGCGATCCAGAACCTCGCATGGGGGATCGGGCAACCCATCTTCGGGGCGCTGGCGGAAAAGATAGGCGACCGCCGCGCGATCATCATGGGGGCGTTGATCTATGCGCTGGGATTGGCGCTTTCGGCGCAATCCACCCTGCCGATCGAACATCAGGCCTATGCGTGGCTGGTGGGATTCGGCATCGCGGGAACGGGATTCGGCGTCATCCTCGCCGTCGTGGGGCGGGCATCATCGGACGAAAACCGCTCCATGTCTCTCGCGCTTGTTACGGCTGCGGGCAGCGCCGGGCAGGTCTTTGGCGCTCCGGTCGCTGAATGGATGCTGACGTTTCTGACGTGGCAGATGACCTTCCTTGTTTTCGCGGGGGTTGTCCTCTCGCTCGTGCTGACGCTTCCTTTCATGCGTGCGCCCGCCATGGCCAGCAAGGCGGAGCTGGAAGAATCCATGGGCCAGATCCTCGTCAAGGCGTTCCGCGATCCGTCCTATTCCCTCATTTTCCTCGGCTTTTTCTCCTGCGGCTACCAGCTTGCCTTCATCACCGCGCATTTCCCGGCCTTCGTGACTGAGATGTCGGGCCCGATCGTGCCGGGGGGCGTTCTGCACAACATCGGCATCACCACGACCTCTGCGCTGGGGGCGGTAGCGATATCGCTCATCGGGCTTGCCAATATCGCGGGGACGCTTCTGGCTGGCTGGGCGGGCAAGCGGTATTCCAAGAAATATCTGCTGGCGGGGATCTACACGGGCCGGACCCTGATTGCCGCGATTTTCATACTCCTGCCCATTACCCCGCTCAGCGTCATTCTGTTTTCCGTCGGAATGGGTGCGCTGTGGCTGGCGACCGTACCGCTCACCAGTGGGCTGGTCGCCCATATCTACGGGTTGCGTTACATGGGCACGCTCTACGGTATCGTGTTCTTCAGCCATCAGCTTGGCAGCTTTATCGGTGTCTGGCTGGGGGGGCGTCTTTACGACGTTTACGGAAATTACACCGCCGTGTGGTGGATCGGCGTGGCGGTCGGGGCGTTCAGCGCGATCGTGCATCTGCCCATCCGCGAACGGCGGCTCGAAGGACTGGTCACTGCCTGAGCGGCTCAGCGGCCCGCAAGTGCGATCAGTTCGCTGCGCAGGATGCGCAGCACCTCGTTCGTATGGGTATAGGGCAGGCCGTGCCCGGCGCCGGGGATCACTTCCTGCACCGCGGAACGGTTCCATTCGGCAAGCGTCCCTACGCAGGAAAGCGGTATCACGTCATCGTCCCGCCCCCAGACAGCGAGAACGGGCAGGCCTTGTTGGGCGATACGGGTGTGCGCCTCCCGCTGGTCAGCCGCCAGTATCCCGCGCAGGCTCGACAGGACGGACCGGATGAAGCCGCGCGAGTCCAGCTCTGCGGTTTGCAGCTTTCCGATGTCGGGGACGGAACTGGGAAGGTCCCGCTCCGCCTCTACCCCCTTGCGGAACTGGCGCGGATAAACGGCGTGCATCAACCAGTCGCCCAATAGGGGACTGCTGCGAATGATGTTGATCATCCGCCCCGCCGGAACCCGCATTCCGGCAGGTGCGAGCAGTACCAGTTGCTGTATGCGGCCCGGATGTTCGGCGGCGAAGGACGTGGCGATAGCACCGCCCATCGAATAGCCGATGAGGGTGATATCGTCCCCCACGCCCACATGATCCAGCAATTCCCTCAATTGCCGGTGAAAGAACTGTGCGTCCTGCCTCGTTCGGGGGCGATCGGAATAGCCGCGCCCATAGAGGTCATAGACCAAGACACGGCATCCCATCAGCGCGAGGCCACGCGCCAGGCCGCGGTAAACGAAGCTGGGTGTGGTAAGCCCGTGGACGCAGACCACCACAGGGCCGGTTCGCGGCCCGAACCAGTCGTAATGGGTGACCCCCATCGACAGTCTGGCGAAATGACCGGGCGCGTTGCCCCGGACCCGGTCGTCCATGGGGCGGCGGCGGTATTCGGTTGCCAGCGGCGCCGCTGCACCGACGCCCAGCAACAGCCAGAGCCAGCTCACCTGTTCGCCATCCAGCGGTCGAGAATATGCCGGCTGGTCATGAGATCGAGATGCGCGCCCCCGCCATTCTTGAACAGCGTGATTTCGTCGTCCGAACGGCGCTCGAAGGCCGATAGTTCATAGTAGTCGGCCAGAATGTCGTCTTGGGTGATCGTGCCTGCCTGCACCGGTATCTCGATTTCCCCGATATGTCCCAGCGTGGTGGCCCGGCTGTCGACGAAGATACGGGACCGGGTCAGCGCAGCATCATCGGCTTCCCGCATGTCGGGGCGGTAGGCTCCCACCAGATCGAGATGCTGGCCCGGTTTCAGCCACTCCCCCCGGATGAAGGGGTCGGTGGACATGGTGGCGCTGGTGATGATGTCCGCCTCTGCCATGGCGTCCTGGAGGTCGGAGGCGACGGTGACCCCCGGCAGATCGCCCGCCAGCCGTTCCGCATTGGCCTGCGTGCGGTTCCACACGAGAAAGCGCGCATCGGGAAAGGCCGCCGAATAGGCCGCATGCAATCCGCGCGCCTGCGTCCCCGCCCCCAGTATGAGGATGCAGCGGGAATCGGGCCGCGCCAACCGCCGCGCGGCAAGCAGGCTGTCCCCGGCGGTCTTCCACTTTGTCACAAGGTGAAAGTCGATGATCGCGGCCAGCGTGCCGTCCCTGTCTGAATAGAGATTCACGCCGCCATTGACCGCGGGTTTCCCCTGCGCCGCATTGCCGGGGAAGATCGTCGCGGTCTTCACCGCGCTGCCCAACCCGTCGATCCATGCGGCACGGGAAAGGAGCGTGTCTTCCCCACGATACAGAAACGTATCCCCGATTTCCGCGCGGGGCCTTTCGTGACCTTCCGCCAGCGCATCTGACAGCGCGATCCAGTCCAGCAGGCGGTCGCCCGTTTCGAATTCGATGAAGGGGACGGCGCTCATGCGGCTTCCGCAGTGGTGAGGAGCCCTTCCTCCACCAGCCGGTCCGCCCAGCCGCGCGGGCCTTCGAAGTGATGCGTCTTCCACCCCCGTTCCGCCGCCACGCGGATATTGTCCGCCCGGTCATCGGTAAAGATGAGCCGCCCGGGCGCCACGGCGGAGACGGTCTCCACTTCGGCATAAATCGCCGGGTCGGGCTTTATGGTGCCGATGTGGCCCGAAATGAAATCACGGTCGAACCGCCGCAGGAAGGGGTAGTGGCGGGCCGCTAAGTCATAGCTCTGGATACCGAAGTTGGTGAGCGAGAAGACCGGGATCCCCTTGGCCTGCAAGGCTTCCATCAGGCGCAGTGAGTGGCTGATCACGGGGGTGGCCATTTCGATCCAGCGATCGTGCCACATTTCGATCTCTGGCCGCCATTCGGGATGGGCCGCCGCGGTTTCATAGATCGTCTCACGAAAGGGATTGCCGGTATCAACGCGGTCGTTCATCGCGTGCAGGTCCACCGCCCCGAACATCTCGGCCCGCCGTTCTGGCCCGATCTGCGCGTCATAGAATTTTTCTGGCTGCCATTCGATCAATACGTTGCCGATGTCGAAGACCACTGCTTCTGGCCGCATTTTCATTCCTTCTGCCTCGCCAATCAGGCAAGGGTGTCATGCTGTTTTCCTAGTGAAACCGGTTCAGCCGCGCATCGCTGCACGCAGTTCCCGTTCGAGCGCGTTCAGGAAACGGGAGCGGTCGGCCTTTGTAAAGCCCTTGCCCCCGCCCTGACGGAACGGATCCGCCGCGCGCAGGTCCGCCATCAGGTCACGTGTAGCGAGTGCATTGCCCACATTGGCGGCGGTGAGGGGGGCGCCGTCGTGCTTCAGAACCCGGGCACCCGCTTCGACGCAACGGGCCGCGAGCGGGATGTCCCCCGTTATCACCACGTCACCGGGCCCGCAGCGCTCGGCGATCCACATGTCTGCCACATCCGGCCCATCGGGAACGATGACGGTTTCCACCAGCGGATTGCGCGACAGGCGCAGCCCGCCGTTCGACACCAGAAAGAGGCGCACGCCGTGGCGGCTCGCCACGCGCTCCGCCTCTTCCTTCACCGGGCAGGCGTCGGCATCGACGTAGACAGCCGTCATGCGGTTGTCGCCTTGGCGTCAGCCCGCATGTAGCGCATCGGCGTGGAAGGCGACGTGATCTTCCATGAAGGTCGAAATGAAGAAATAGCTGTGATCATAGCCCGGCTGCATCCGGAAGGTCATCTGCTGGCGTCGCTTGGCTGCCGCCTCGGCCAGTGCTTCGGGCATCAGAAGGTCGAGGAACTGATCCTCGG
>NZ_LWEX01000422.1 GCF_001634885.1 Sulfitobacter sp. HI0040
GCTCAGCCAGCTTCTCAGCTGCCAGTGTTGGGCCGAAATCCGGGTAATTCTCTTTGATCAGGCTCAGAGCATAATCGCGCTTTGCATGATGGATACGATTGTTTGGAGGTTTGCCGCGCGCCTTATGTCGGATCGCTGAGGCGCCATCCTGCCGGTATCGCTTGAGAAGCCGGAACACTTGCCGCCTTGTCAGATCCAGCAGGTTTGCCGCATTGTCTACCGTCAGCCGACTATCATCGACCTGCGCCAAAACCTCAACGCGGTTCAAATCGCGCTCGCTCATCATAACCCATCCCATGTCCACTCATCCTCGCTATCGTATGCGAGGAGAGTGACACTTCTGAATTGCTCATGGGTGACATTATCGCTTTGCGCGTACAGCCAAAAGTCGCATAAGAGAACTTATGTTAGTTTTGTGGTTGTCGCGGCACCTCAGACAGCTTCGAGCGCGATTGCAATCCCCTGTCCCACGCCAATACACATGGTCGATAACGACTTTTCTCCAGGTTTGAGGTCCAGCATCGCTGAACCAGTGATGCGGGCACCTGACATGCCAAGCGGATGGCCGAGAGCAATAGCGCCGCCGTTCGGGTTCACGCGGGCGTCATCATCCGCGATCCCCAGGTGCCGTAGTGTGGCCAGACCCTGCGAAGCAAAGGCTTCGTTAAGTTCGATTACCGAGAAGTCTTCTTGTTTCAGTCCAAGTCGCGCCATCAGCTTTTCCGACGCCGGTGCCGGCCCGAAACCCATGATGCGCGGTGCGACGCCCGCGGTTGCGCCGCCCAAGACCCTTGCGATCGGTGTGAGGCCAAATTTTTTTGCGACGTCGCTGGTGGCAAGGATCAATGCTGCGGCACCATCGTTCACGCCCGAAGAATTCCCAGCGGTTACAGTGCCGTCCGCTTTTACGAAAGTTTTCAGTTGGGCGAGCGCTTCCAAAGTCGTACCCGCGCGAGGGTGTTCATCCTGTACGACGATCTTTGGCTCCCCCTTTCGCTGAGGAATCTCTACCGGGACAATTTCACGGGCCAAACGACCGTTCGCCATGGCATCTCTCGCCTTTCGCTGCGAACGCATGGCGAAGGCATCTTGGTCGGCGCGGTTGATGCTGAAGTCTTCCGCTACGTTTTCGGCCGTTTCAGGCATGCTGTCGACGCCGTATTGACTCTTCATCTGTTTATTGACGAAGCGCCAGCCGATGGTGGTGTCTTCAGCAGAATTTTCGCGCGAGAATGCAGTTGTAGCTTTTGGCATCACAAACGGAGCACGAGACATGCTTTCCACACCGCCAGCAACAATGAGATCGGCTTCTCCAGCTTTGATCGCGCGGGCGGCTGTGATTACGGCGTCCATACCCGATCCGCACAACCGGTTCATCGTCGTGCCAGGGACACAATCCGGAAATCCCGCGAGTAGCAGCGACATGCGTGCGACGTTGCGGTTGTCCTCGCCCGCCTGGTTGGCGCAGCCGAAAATCACTTCGTCAATGGCCGCTAGATCTAGCTTCGGGTTTCGGCTGGCCAGGGCCCTGAGTGGGATTGCACCAAGATCGTCGGCTCGCACAGAAGAAAGCGCGCCGCCATAGCGACCAATTGGTGTGCGGATGTAATCGCAGATGTAGACGTTTGTCATTCTTAGAGTGCCTTTGTCATATCCGGGACGGCGTCGAGCAGGTCTGCGACCAGGCCGTAGTCGGCGACCTGGAAGATCTGGGCCTCTTCATCCTTGTTGATGGCGACGATGACCTTGCTGTCCTTCATGCCTGCAAGGTGTTGAATTGCCCCGGAAATCCCGACCGCGATGTACAGCTCGGGCGCCACGACCTTGCCGGTCTGGCCGACCTGCCAGTCGTTCGGTGCGAACCCGCTATCCACCGCCGCGCGCGAGGCGCCGACCGCCGCGCCCAGCTTGTCGGCCAGGCCCTCGATGATCGCGAAGTTCTCCTCGGAACCGACGCCGCGACCGCCCGAGACCACGATCTTGGCCGAGGTCAGTTCCGGACGATCCGACGCCGCGACCTTGTCCTCGACCCAGGCGCTCAGGCCCGCGTTGCCGGCCGCTGCGATGGCCTCGACGGCGGCCGAACCACCCTGGCCAGCCGCGTCGAAGGCGGTGGTGCGGACGGTCAGTACCTTCTTGGAATCGTTGGACTTTACCGTCTGAATCGCGTTGCCCGCGTAGATCGGGCGTTCGAACGTGGACCCGTCCACGATGGCGGTGACGTCCGACAAAACCATCACGTCCAGCAGCGCCGCGACGCGCGGCAGGATGTTTTTCGCGCTCGCCGTGGACGGAGCAACGATATGTTCATAATTGCCTGCCAGGCTGACCACCAGATCGGCGACCGGCTCGGCCAGGCCGTTGGCATAGGCGGCGTCATCCGCCACCAGAACCTTTGCCACGCCGTCGATCTTCGACGCGGCCTCGCCTGCGGCAGCGGGGCCCGCAACCAGAACGGTCACATCGCCCAGCGATTTGGCAGCGGTCACCGCCTTGGCGGTGGCGTCCAGCGCCAGTGCACCACCGGCGATTTCTGCAAGGAGAAGAACAGCCATTACACGATCCCCTTTTCTTTCAGCTTCGACACCAGCTCGTCGACCGAGCCAACCATTTCCCCGGCCGAACGCGCGGCGGGCTCTGCCGTCTTGACGACGGTCAGGCGCGGCGTGACATCGACGCCGAAATCGGCGGCGGTCTTTTCGTCCAGCGGTTTCTTCTTGGCTTTCATGATGTTGGGCAGCGAGGCGTAGCGCGGCTCGTTCAGGCGCAGGTCGGCGGTGACGATCGCCGGCAGCTTCACCTTGATGGTCTGCAGACCGCCGTCCACTTCGCGGGTCACGACGGCATGCTCGCCCTCGATCGCAACCTCAGAGGCATAGGTCGCCTGACCCCAGCCCAGCAGCGCCGCCAGCATCTGGCCGGTCGCGTTCATGTCGTTGTCGATCGCCTGTTTGCCCGCGATCACCAGGCCCGGCGCCTCGGCGTCGATCACGGCCTTTAGGATCTTGGCCACCGCCAGCGGCTCGATATCTTGGTGCACGTCGTCGGCGGCCACGACGAGGATCGCCCGGTCCGCGCCCATCGCCAGCGCCGTGCGCAGCGTTTCCTGCGCCTGTTTCACGCCGATCGACACGACGACAAGCTCGTCCGCCTTGCCCGCTTCCTTCAGACGGATCGCCTCTTCAACCGCAATCTCGTCGAACGGGTTCATCGACATCTTCACATTCGCGAGACCAACTCCGCTACCGTCCGCCTTAACGCGAACCTTCACGTTGTAATCAATTAGGTGTTTTATAGGTGCAATTATTTTCATTGGCGTTTATCGTCTTGGAAATTTGCAATGGCAGTAACGGCCCGGGTTCCAGGCCGTTACTTGGGATGTGTCTCTGTCAATGGACTTCGGGTCACGATCAAAGACCGAAAGGGCCGCGTTTTCGAGTTCGCTGTGATTGAGATAGACGTGTCTAACCGTGATAGGCTCGGACCAACTCCAAGTGGATTCCTCTGCACGCGTGAGCAAGGAAATCCTACCTTTCTCTACGCGCGCGCTTTGCCATGGGCCGCCACTCGTGCGGCGCATAGTGGTTGGCGCGCCATCATATGCAACAATCATATAGTCGCGCATGGGGGGAATTGCCGCGTCTTGTCGCTCATAACGATAGCCCTTCAGGGTAATGCCGTTCCAGTTGCACCCGGAACTGTCCAACGTAGTCGTGCCGGGAATCCATTCGGGTATCCGGTCCGGTGATATGAGCAGTCTTTCCATCTTGGCCTCCCTGAACTTTTTCACGATCGTCCGCTTGAGCTGAAATTTCGGCTTAGGTCGTCTCGCGCATCCGCGGTTCTTCTCGAACGATATCCGCTTGAGTCAATCTATCGATTTCAGCTTCTGTCAGTCCAGCCTCGCTAAGCAACTGCCTACTATGCTGCCCGAAGCGAGGCGGTGCCGCGCGAACCGCTCCGGGGGTACGCGACAAGCGTGCTGGCACGCCGGTGCCGCGGTAGGTGCCTACTGATACCACCATGCCGCGATGTCGGGTGTGTGGATGCTGCAACGCTTCATTCACATTCCGAACGACTCCGGCGGGAATCCCAGCTTTCAAAAGCACGGGCTCAAGTTTCAAGGCGTCATGTTGCACCAGGCACTCTGACAAGACCTCTGTCATCTCTGACCGATGCGCAAGACGCGCGGCATTGTCGGCAAATCGTGGATCGCAGGGCACCTCAGGTAGGCCAAGCACGTCACAGAGTTTTGCGAACTGACCATTGTTACCGATAGCCAGATAGAGTTTGCCATTACTTGTTTCGAACATGTCGTATGGTACAATATTTGGATGCCCATTGCCGGTCGCCATTGGTATCTGTCCGGACATGAGGGAATTAGCCGCTTGGGGATGCATCATGCTGATCGCGCAATCATATAGCGGCACTTCGATGGCTTGGCCCAATCCGGACCGGCCCCGTTCCAAAAGTGCGGCGAGAATAGCGTTACAGGCGATCAGACCGGTGCCGATGTCCACGATGGGCGTACCCATGCGTGTCGGGCCTTCGGAGGGATTGCCGTTGATGCTCATGAGGCCCGTCATAGCTTGTACCACGGCGTCATAGCCGGGAAAACCGCCAAGTGGGCCATCGGAACCAAATCCAGTCACGTGGCAGAGTACCAGTCTAGGAAAACGTGCCCTGAGAACATCATCATAACCAAGCCCCCATTTTTCAAGAGTACCAGACTTAAAATTGTGAACTAAAACATCCGCATCCTGAAGAAACCGCAAAATCAGGTCGCGCCCTTCCGGTTGCTGCAGATCGATAGCGATGGACCGCTTGTTGCGGTTGGCGCCAGAGAAATAGGCGCTGAGTTCATCATTGAAAGGCGGGCCCCAACTGCGGGTCTCGTCGCCCAGAGGCGGCTCCACCTTGATGACCTCAGCGCCATGATCCGCAAGCATTTGGGTGCAGTAAGGCCCGCCCAGCACGCGGCTGAGGTCGACCACCTTGATCCCGTCCAATGAGCCAGCCATCAAAGCGCCTCCTGATAGAGGCGCGACACATCTTCGGCTGTCATGTCGCGCGGGTTGGTCTCCAGCAATCGCGTGATACCGGTCACGACCTCATTAGCCATTCCGGGAATGGCTGCCTCGGTCACTCCGACACCAGAAAGTCGAGACTCAAGTCCGCTTTCGACTAGCATCCGTTCCATCTCGTCGATCAGGCCATAGGCCGCAGCCGCATCAGAGTTGAAAGGCCGCGAGGGCAGTAGTAACCGCGATAGACGAGCATATTCAGCTTCTGCAACGGGCATGTTGAACCTCATCACTGGTCCTGCGACCAGAGCGTTTGCGTGCCCGTGAGGAACTTTGAAACCTGTTCCCAGTGGGTATGACAAGGCATGAATCGCCCCCACGCTGGCATTAATGAAGGCCATCCCAGCCAGTGTCGCCCCCAACAGCATGGCCTCTCGCGCTGACAGGTCCGAAGGCGTTTCCATGACGATTGGTAAGTTCTGACCGAGAAGCACCAGCGCTTTGTCCGCCATTCCATCGGAAATGGGATTCTTTCTGGTGCGACTGGTTACTGCCTCAATGGCGTGAACCATTGCGTCTAACGCCGTGGCCGCTGTGATGTGACGAGGCATTCCCAATGTTAGCTTTGCATCTAGCAAGGCAACGTCAGGCAGAAGCTGCGGTGCATATACCGCTTTTTTTTCGTGGCTTTCCGAAGTCAGCACGGACACCCATGTTACCTCTGATCCGGTCCCTGCCGTGGTTGGCACCTGGATCAGTGGCAAGCGTTTATCGGTGACCTGATTGATCCCGATCATGTCCGTAATCGGTTGATCGTTGGCTACCGCCGCTGCGATGACCTTGGCCGTGTCCAGTGAACTGCCGCCGCCAAGTCCGATGATTCCGTCAGCACCAAAGGCCCGCGCGACCTCTACCGCGGCCTCGACGACAGCGATCGGGGGGTCCGCTTCGACTTTATGAAAAATCTCAACCTCGATGCCAGCAGCCCTAAGTGCGGCGGCTGCCTCGTCCGCAAAACCACAGGCCAATATGCCCGGGTCCGTCACGACCAGCGCACGGGTGCAAGACAAATCTTGCATCAGGCTGCCGATCCGGCCAAGCCCACCGCTCTCGCAGACGATCCTCGGGGTGGAAAGGAAATTGAAGTCCATAGTTTGTCTTCGCTCCTGTTAAGCTGCTGCAGTGCGGATCATATTCCGCGCGATCAGTATTTGCTGAATCTGGGTTGTCCCCTCGTAGATGCGGAAGAGACGCACATCGCGATAGAAGCGCTCGACCGCATATTCGGCCATGTATCCTGCACCGCCGTGGATTTGCACTGCGCGATCGGCCACTCGACCTACCATCTCACTGGCAAACATCTTGCAGCAGGCAGCATCAGTCGACACGTTCTGACCAGCGTCCTTGCGGCGTGCTGTTTCTTCGATCATGCAACGCGCTGCGAAGGCCTCGGCGCGACTGTCAGCCAGCATGGCTTGGATCAGTTGCTTTTCAGCGATGGGTTCACCGAATTGTTTGCGTTCCATCGCATAGGATAGGCTGTCACGGATCAGCCGTTCGGCGGCGCCCACACAGACGGCAGAAATATGCAGTCGGCCCCGATCAAGGACTTTCATTGCCGTTTTGAAGCCCTTGTTCAGACGGTCCGGCCCGCCGATGATGTTCGAGGCAGGCACGCGGACATTGTCAAGGATGACGTCGCATGTGTGCGAACCCTTCTGCCCCATCTTCCTGTCAGGCTGGCCAAGCGTTATGCCCGGCGTCCCTGCCTCGACGAGAAAAGCGCTTACGCCGGCAGAACCTTTCACCTCTGGACTGGTCCGGGCAAAAACCGTGAATAGATCGGCACGCGGCGCATTGGTAATGTAGCGCTTCGTGCCGTTCAGTAGGAAATCGTTTCCATCACGCCGCGCAGTGGTGCGCAGACCGCCAGCATCCGAACCAGCATCTGGCTCGGTTAGGGCGAAGGATGCGATCATATCTCCGGAGGCGAGAGCTGGTAGATACTTCGCCTTCTGCTCGTCGGTTCCATCGATGATGATTCCCTGCGAGCCGATCCCGTTGTTTGTGCCAACTAGCGACCGGAACGCAGGCGAAGCCTGGCCAAGAACGAAAGCGGCTTGCACTTCCTCTATCATCGACAAGCCAAGCCCGCCGAAATCCTCCGGGATCGACATGCCGAAAAGGCCCATCATGCGGATTTCATCGACCAGCATAGGCGGAATCACATCTTCATCGGCGACGCGATCCTCGTAAGGGATTAGTCGCTCTTTCACGAAGCGGTCGAGCGCGTCGAGAAACTGGGAAAGGGTATCTGTATCAAGGGCCATAATGCTCTCTATTGTTCAGGGTGCGACCGCCGCAACGCGGCGGACAAGATCGACAAGGCGGTGCGCGACATCGCTTTCGATCCAGTCGCGCGTAAGGGTTTGCGAAGGACCGCCGCAGTTGAAGGCAATGATGGGTGAGCCGTCCGTCGGCACGAAGGGCACTGCTACTGCGTTCACATCACGTTTCCACTCCGTGAAGGACGTGCAATAACCGTACTGTTGGTAGTCTTCGATAGCTGCTTCGATTCCGGGCTGCACATTCGGCCAGTTGTCACCCTCACGTTCCTCCACAAGGGCCAGAATTCTGGCGCGCTCATCGGGGCCGTGTGCCGCTATGCAGGCGCGACCAACCGCGGTAGTGGCCAGTTTAATATGGGCACCAATCTCAATCGCCAGCGTGACGGCGTTGGTGCCCTTGCACCGCTCTAGATAGACCATCGATAGTCGGTCACGACTGGCCATGGCCACCGGCATACCTGTGTAATCGGCTAATTCCTGCATAAAGGGCTTTGCGAGTTGCCGCAGCGGAATCCCTGCAAGGCAGGAGAAACCCAGCGAAAGCACTGGAGGGGCCAGTCGATAACGTGCTGTATCCGGATCGTAGCTGAGGTATTCCAGCTTGTTCAGTGTATAGGCCAGCCTTGAGACCGTCGATCTGCTCAGGCCAGTGCGCTCGGCCATCTCACCGTTCCCCAGAGCCTCCCCTTCCCGCCGAAAGGCCCGCAACAGCTCCAAGCCGCGCGCCAACGCCGTGACAAAATCGCGGTCCTGTCTCTCGGCATCCTTGGTGCGGTCTTTCCTTGGTCTCACGGCATCCCTCCTCGGGAAGAATGATGCGTCTTGAAACACATCTAAACGATCGATAACGTCCGCGTCAATACTGCAGTAAACTTTTCCGCTATGCGGAAAACTAAGGTCATCCACCTGGCCCCCTTCGTGCCGGATCCTGCGGATGACACAACTAAGCGAGGGCATAACGCCATGAAAGAAATGAATTATCCGACCATCCAGCACCTCATCGGACGGGACTGGATCGCTTCTCCCACCCCGGAGGATCGTGCAGTCATAAACCCTGCAAACGGGCAAACTATCGGACAGATTCCGCAGGCTAGCGCCGCAGATCTAGACCATGCGGTTCACTCGGCCGAATCAGCTTTTCGCCGATGGAAAAACAGTTCTCCCATGGAACGAAGTGCGATTTTGCGGCGGTTTGCCGACCTGCTGCGCCAAAATGACAGACTGATCGCTGGCTGGATCACACTCGATGAAGGCAAGCCGCTGGTTGAGGCTTTGGCTGAGGTCCGCTCCTCGGCTGACCACGTCGACTGGCACGCCGAGGAATGTCGGCGCATTTATGGGCGCATCATTCCATCACGCAGCCCGCGGGTACAGCAGCTTGTCGTGCGCGAACCGATAGGCGTCTGCCTTGCCATCACGCCTTGGAATTTTCCGCTGAGCCAAGCGGTACGCAAGGTCGCGGCGGCGCTTGCGTCAGGTTGCACGATGATCTTGAAAGCCCCGGCAGAGGCTCCGGCGGGCTGCATGGCAATTGCTCGCTATCTGCTGGATGCAGGCTTGCCCGAAGGCTGTCTGAACCTTGTCTGGGGTAATGCGGCCTTCATTTCGGAAACTCTTATTGCGCGCCCCGAGGTGCGCAAGGTCACCTTCACCGGTTCGGTCGAGGTGGGCAAACATCTGGCAGAATTGGCTGGCCGCCATATGAAGCGGGCGACGATGGAACTCGGCGGTCACGCGCCTGTATTGGTGTTCGACGACGCCGATGCCACGGCCGCGGCGCGCGCCTTGGCGGTCAACAAGCTGCGCAATGCAGGCCAGGTGTGCATCGCCCCAACCCGGTTTTACGTACAACAAGGCATCTACGACCGATTTCTGTCCGAATTGGTTTCAGCATTTGAGAGCGTAAAGGTCGGCGATGGTTTAGCCGAGGGCACACAGATGGGGCCATTGTGTCATCGCGGACGCGTGAATGCGATGGAAAAGCTCGTCGAGGATGCCCGCGAAAACGGTGCACGGGTGTTGACGGGAGGCAAAAGGATTGGGAATCATGGTAACTTCTATGCCCCGACAGTCGTCGATACGCCCAACGACGACATCGACTTGATGCGCGAAGAACCCTTCGGACCGATTGCTGTCGTCTCGTCTTTTCGTGACATAGAGGACGGTCTGTCGCGGGCCAACGGGCTACCCTTCGGGCTGGCATCCTATGTCTTTACCAATTCGTTGGAGCGTGCAGATAAAGCAGCTGCGGGTTTGCAAGCAGGTATGGTAAGCATCAACCAGTTCGGCCTGGCTCTGCCCGAGACTCCGTTTGGCGGCGTAAGAGACAGCGGCTATGGGACTGAAGGCGGGACAGAAACCTTCGAAGGCTATCTCATTACCAAATTTATCTCGCGCAATCGAGCGCCAGTGCTGTGAGGATGCCCATGCCTGTTGAATTAAGCTTCTCAAATGGCGCAGCAATTCTGACCATAGACAATTCGCCGCTTAACCTAATCAACGCGGAGGTTCGGGCTGGAATACAACACTGTATCTTCCAAGTCCTCGAAACTGGTGCTACCAGGCTGATTATCACCGGCGCAGGAACGACGTTCGTCGCGGGCGCGGATGCGAAGGAATTCGGACAGTTGCCTGTTGATCCACAACTAAATGACGTGCTGTTGCAACTTGCGCACCTTCCGATTCCGACTATCGCAGCCATCAACGGGGCTGCGCTTGGTGGGGGACTAGAGATTGCTCTGGCTTGCTGCTATCGAATCGCCTCAACTTCTACCAAACTGGGCCTGCCAGAGGTAAACTTGGGGATCGTGCCTGGCGCAGGGGGAACCCAAAGACTGCCGCGACTTATCGGTATTGAAGCTGCGCTTGACATGATCGTCACCGGGAAGGCTGTTTCCGCCGAGCAGGCACTGAAAATAGGACTGATCCAGCTGCTAGCCGATGACCCGCTTGGCGCGGCCATAGCTCTCGATGACGCTGTTCTAGAGGCGGCACAGGCACCCGACAATCTTCCTTCACCAATGCCAAACCACTTCGCAGCGGAAGTCGCCCGCGCGCAGGTAGCGCGGCGTATGCCTGGCCAGAATGCGCCGCATGTTGCGGTGGACCTGGTCGCGGCCAGCGCGATGACGCCGCTGCACGACGCACTGGCCAGCGAGCGCGCTGCGTTTTTGGACCTTCGTGCCTCGGATCAGGCGCGGGCCCTTAGGCACGTTTTCTTCACCGAGCGAACCGCAACCAACAAGGGGCGCACCTACCCCCGACCTTCCCGAGATGCTGAAACCGCCATCGTGGTCGGTGGTGGCAATATGGGAGCAGCTATTGCGTACACGCTAGCGACCGCAGGGATCTCGGTGACTGTCGTCGAACGCAGTGCCTCGTCCGCAGAGTGGGCCAGAGAAAACCTGCAAAAGCTGATTGATCAGGGTATCAGTCGCGGCATTCTGTCCCCCGATGCGGGAAAGGCGGTTGAGGACCGGCTGGTTACGGTCTCAGGCTATGACGCTCTGCCACCAACCGATCTAGCAATCGAGGCGGCCTTCGAGGATTTTGCGGTCAAGAGCGCGATCTTGACCGAACTCGAAGGTGCTCTGCCGCCCGAGACGATTATTGCCACAAACACATCCTATCTCGATGTAAATCGGCTTTCTGATGGGTTGAAGCACCCAGCACGCTTTGTAGGGATTCATTTCTTCAGTCCTGCGCATATTATGAAGCTTCTGGAAGTCGTCAGGAGCGACCGAACGTCAGACGATACATTAGGTGCAGCATTTGTGCTGGCGCGCAGGCTTGGTAAAATCCCGGTACTGTCTGGTGTTTGCGATGGCTTCATCGGAAACCGAATTTTGTCTAGCTACCGTCACGCCGCTAATCGCCTTCTGGTGAAGGGGGCTATTGTCGACGAGATCGACGCGGCTATGCGCGGATTCGGTATGGCGATGGGTCCATATGCTGCACAGGACATGTCGGGGCTGGACATCGCCTACGCGAATATCCGTCGCAAGGCCGCTGCAGAAGGGAACTGCTGTGGTCACGTGCCCTTGGTCGAGCGGTTGGTCGAAAAGCACAAACGCCTAGGACACAAATCGGGCGCCGGATGGTACGACTATGGGCCGGACGGCGAACCCTCACCTTCGGAGCTGGTCGCTAGCGAAATACTCCGTGTCTCAGAAGAAATGAACTTCACTCGCCGGGAGTTCTCAGCTGACGAAATCGTAGAAAGGCTCTTGCTCGCAATGGTGGCGGAAGCCTGTGATATCCTTGACGAAGGGATCGCAGAAAAACCGCAAGACATCGACCTAGTAATGATTCACGGCTACGGATTTCCCCGCTGGCGGGGAGGCCTGATGCACCACGCCAAAAATATCGGCAAGGATCGGTTGGCCGCGCTCTTTAGCGCGCTTGTCAAAGAGGATCCTTGCGACTGGAGGGTGCCTCGTTATTTAGAAAGGGTTTTCGCGACCTGACAGTCAAAGTCCCGCGCCATAAGGCGCTGCCCCAGCAACTTAACACAGTGCATCTTCGTCTCGACGCGGCTTCGGCGGTGGTATCCGCTCCATCGTCGCCAGAGCGCGCGGGCCAGGTATTTCGCCGCGCGCAGGGCCTCGTTTCGCGCCACGGCTCCGGCGGTGATGGTCTTCCATGACTTTGCGTTCTTGCGTGGCGGGATAACGGCGTGGACGCCACGGTCCGCAATCGCGTCGTGGCATTTTCGTGTGCCATACGCGCCGTCAGCCGTGACACTGCTGGTCTGCCGGGATCTGTTCAAGAAGGTCGGGTAACACTGGCGCGTCACCGATGTGGCTCCCGGTGATCTCAACAGCGCGCACTTCCAACGTTTGCTCGTCGACCCCGAGGTGGATCTTGCGCCAGACCCGTCGCTTGGGGCCGCCATGCTTGCGGGCATGCCACTCACCTTCACCTTCAACCTTGATCCCCGTGCTGTCCACCAACAAGTGCAACGGCCCCTTGGAGCCGCGATACGGGATGTTCACGGCCAGGGTCTTCTGGCGCCGGGACAGGGTGCTGAAGTCGAGCACCGTCCAGTCGAGACCGATCAGCCGCAACAGGCTCTCGACGAACCCGGTCGCCTGTCGCAAGGCCATGCCGAACAGGACCTTCATCGAAAGACAGGTCTGGATCGCGGCGTCGCTGTAGCTCTGCTGCCGGCCCCTGCTGCCTGTCGGCACGGCCTCCCAGCTCATCTCGGGGTCGAACCAGATCGTCAGCGAGCCACGGCGCTTGAGCGCTTCGTTATAAGCGGGCCAGTTCCTGGTCTTGTATGTCGGGGATGTCGGTCTGCTCATGCACCTCAGCTACCACGCTGGATTCATAAGATGAATCCCACACGGGATTTGTGCAACAGAGCCTAGTAACGGGCATATCTGCCTCACGACAGGCTGAGCAAGATCATACAATTTCCAAAGCGGGAATGTTCAATACATGGCGCATTTTTCGCCCTTAATATGAGGTAATTGGCGTATGCCGTTGGCCGTTTGACGTCTTCGAGATTGGCGACGTCAGGTGGTGGCTTTGCCAAATGTTATGCTTGGGAGGATAAACATGGAAATCAGTAGAGAAGCCGATACGCTGCGGGCGCTTTATCAGAATTGGACCGATCAGATGGTCGAGAACCCAGACCTGACGATCGCGAACCTGCGCAGCATGTTCGATGAATGGGGGCAGCCCGCACTAGAGCCGGAAAACGTTAGCTACAAAAGCGATCATGTCGGAGGAGTTGAGGCTATCTGGGCCCTACCAGCCGGGGCAGATACCTCGCGTGTAATTGTTTACACTCATGGTGGCGGCTTTGCCGTCGGCTCAGCCGATAGTCATCGAAAAATGGCAGGGCACCTCGCTAAGGTACTTGGGGTTACGTCGGTGATCCTGCACTATCGGCGCGCACCCGAGCACCCATTTCCGGCGCAGATCGAAGATGCAGTAGCCGCATACAAAGCGCTGCTGGATAAGGGGTTCAAGGCAAGAAATATTCTGACCGCTGGCGACAGTGCTGGCGGCAATCTTGCCATCGCCAGCGTGCTGAAATTACGCGAACTTGGGTTGCCACTGCCCGGAGCGGTCATCGCCTATTCGCCCTGGCTCGACATGGCGATGCGCGGGGAAACACTGGAAACCAACGCGGAAACCGATGCGCTAGTCGGCAAACCGATCCTCGAAGCGATGGCGGGGATGTTCCTCGGTGAAGGCACTGATCCGCTTAATCCGTTGGCCAACCCGCTGGAGAACGATTTCACCGGTTACCCGCCGCTTTATATCAATGCCGGAGGGGCCGAGACGCTTAAGAGCGATGCCGAACGGTTGCACGAAAAGGCCAAGGCGCAGGGCGTAAACGTGACCCTGTCTATCGTCGAAGGCATGCAGCATGTCTTTCCCGCGCTTTCGGGACGCGCGCCCGAGGCGAACGAGGAACTTGGTCGCATCGCCGCATGGTATCGGGCCCTCTGACACCTGTACTCGCACTGCATTGCGGTGCGGTGCGAGACAAACCCCTACGACACATTCATCTGGCATCTCACCCGCAATCTGCGGGGCGGAGCGGTCTTACTCTGGGAGGAGTGACATGAACATTCAGACTGAGAATACTAAAACGGTCGGAGCGGATTTCGACGCAGTCGTCATTGGCGCGGGCTTCGGCGGGCTTTACGCCGTCCACAAACTTCGCAACGAGCAGGGACTGAACGTCCGGGGCTATGACAGCGCCAGTGACGTTGGCGGCACCTGGTGGTGGAACCGATATCCCGGTGCGCTGTCAGACACGGAAAGCTATGTCTACCGCTATTCTTTTGACAAAGAGTTGCTTCAAAAAGGCCGCTGGAAAACCCGGTATCTGACCCAGCCCGAGATCCTCAAATACATGAACGAGGTGGCGGATCATCTCGATCTCCGACGCAGCTACAAGTTCGACACCAAGGTGGACGGCGCGCACTATAATGAAAAAACCGGTCTCTGGAACGTGATCACTGATAGTGGTGAGACAGTTACCGCCAAATACCTTGTCACTGGCCTCGGTCTCTTGTCCGCAACGAATGTTCCAAAATTCAAGGGCATCGGTGATTTCAAAGGCCGTGTCTTACACACAGGTGCCTGGCCCGAGGGCGTGGACTTGAGCAACAAACGCGTGGGCATTATCGGCACCGGCTCGACCGGTGTGCAGGTTATCACTGCAACGGCACCAGTTGCAAAACACCTGACTGTTTTTCAGCGCTCTGCACAATATGTCGTGCCGATTGGGAACACCCCGCAAGACGATGCTACCATCGCCGAGCAGAAGGCGAACTACGATAAAATCTGGGATCAAGTGAAGAATTCTGTTGTGGCCTTCGGCTTCGAAGAAAGCGTCGAACCCGCCGAAACCACCTCCCCCGAGGAACGGGAGCGGGTCTTCGAAGCCGCCTGGCAGCGCGGCGGTGGTTTCTATTTCATGTTTGGCACCTTTTGCGATATTGCGACCAGCCAAGTGGCCAATGATGCGGCCGCTGACTTCATCAAGGGCAAGATCAAGCAAATCGTGAAGGACCCCAAGGTCGCAGAGAAACTGACGCCGAAGGACCTTTACGCCAAGCGCCCGCTTTGCGGAAACAATTATTACGAGGTCTACAACCGAGACAACGTGACCCTCGCCGACGTGAAGGCCGATCCGATCGCAGAATTCACTCCGAACGGCATACGTCTCGAAAGCGGCGAGGAGCATGAGCTTGACATCGTAATCTTTGCCACTGGTTTCGATGCGGTCGACGGCAATTACGTCAAAATGGACCTGCGCGGACGCGGAGGCGTGACCATGCGCGACACTTGGAAGGAAGGCCCGCTCGGTTACCTCGGCATGATGGAGGTCGACTTCCCGAACTTCTTCATGATCCTTGGCCCTAATGGCCCCTTCACTAACCTGCCCCCCAGCATTGAGACGCAAGTTGAATGGATCGCTGACACGATTTGCGCAATGGAAGAAGAGGGGGTTCAAAGTGTGGAGCCAACCGTGGAAGCGCGCGACGCTTGGGTTGGCACCTGCCGTGAAATCGCCGACATGACACTCTTCCCCAAAGCTGAAAGCTGGATCTTCGGTGCGAATATCCCCGGAAAGAAGAATGCAGTTATGTTCTACATGGCCGGAATTGGCAATTATCGCAATGCCATTAATGGGGTGAAAGATGACGGCTATGCATCTCTGATGCGCAACCGCGTTGCCGAGAAGGCGTGAAAACTCCGCCGGAGCATCCAGAATCTCCGGCGGAACCAATTTATTTTGTCCATGAAAACTAGGGAGAGAGCTATGGAACGGGTATCCGGAAAAGTCGCACTGGTAACAGGTGGCGCGATGGGCATGGGAAAAGCCCATTGTGAAACGCTGGCACGTGAAGGCGCGCATGTATTTGTAACCGACCGTGATACGGAAGCGGGTGAAAGCGTAGTAAAAGGTATCATTGGAGCCGGAGGGAAGGCGGAATTCATTCAGCATGACGTGACGCTTGAAGAAGATTGGAAGAATGTCATCTCCACGGTGCAATCAAGTGCTGGTCGACTTGATGTGCTAGTGAACAACGCTGGCATTCTCATTCTGAAGCCGCTCCACGAAACCTCGCCTGACGAATTTGACATGACGATCAACGTCAATGTACGCGGTGTTTATCTCGGTATCCGAGCCGCGGTTCCATTGATGAAAGAGACCGAAAAAGCATCAATTATCAATATTTCTTCAATCTATGGGATTGTTGGTGCCGCTTCGGCGGGAGCCTACATTGGATCCAAAGGCGCCGTACGGATGTTGACCAAATCCTGCGCAGTCGACCTGGCCGAAAGTGGCATACGTGTCAATTCGATCCATCCCGGTGTCATCGATACTCCCATGACAAAAGATCTGCTACACGCCGACGAAGAGACCCGGCAGGCAATTCTGGGGGCCACGCTGCTCAAGCGGCCAAGCAAACCTGAAGAGGTTTCGAATGCGGTCCTGTTCCTCGCATCGGATGAGTCATCGTTCGTTCACGGAGCAGAGATTGTAGTAGATGGCGGTTATACTGCGAATTGAGATCAATGATTGGCTATCTGCGAAGGACCCCTGTATCCTGAACTGCATCCAATTGCTAGAGAATGAGCTAAAGAACGGTGGAATCGGCCAGAGATTGATCATCGACGCCCTGCGCAGCCAGATCGCCGTTCACCTTCTGCGTCAGTACGCCAAGGTCTCTTTGACCAGCGACGCAAACTCGAACTTCAGCCCTGCTCAAAGGCAGAGAATCATCGATCTCGTTGAAAGCTGCTTAGGTGAAAACCTCAGTCTGGAAGACATGGCCGCATCTATCGGTTTCAGCCAGTTTCACTTTTCGCGTCAGTTCAAGGCGGAGTTTGGGTTGGCACCGTATGCATATGTTTTGCGCAAGCGAATATCGAAGGCCCAGGAGATGCTGAGAAAGGGTAATGCCCCCCTGAAAGTGGTCGCGCTTGACTGCGGTTTTGCAGATCAGAGTCATTTTAGTCGAACTTTTCGAAAAATGACAGGCGCGACCCCCGCCGAGTTCCGGCGCATGGCATAATGACCGGAAAACTATTCCTTCCTATCGCTGTCACGCACCAGAGACAAAGAAATGTTGAGCCCGTAACGCTGCAATGAATGTACCAGAAACAGAATTTAAACCACGATTTGCCTTCGAACGCAGGATTTTCTTTGGCGACTGTGACCAGCTGGGAATCGCCTTTACTGGCCGGATCACGAATTTCGCGCTGGAAGCGATCGAGACTTTCTGGGACGATTTGCTTTCAGGCCGGGGCTGGCTTTTTCTACTCACGGAAAGAAACACGGCCATGCCTTTTGTCTCTATGGACCTACAATTCCATGCGCCGGTGAAAGCAGGCGCGAACCTAGCATGCGAGGTCTATGTGGTCCATGTCGGGGAAAGTTCAGTTGGTCTAAAAGTTGTCGGCCGTCAGCATGACTTGATTTGCTTCGAATGCGAAACGAAGTCAGTTTTCCGAGATGCTTCAACATTTGGTAAAGTCAAAATTGAAAGCTCAATTCGGCAGATTTTGCTCGCGGAAGTGGGTTCGGAAAATCAAACAGTGAGCTAGCAACCTTTGAGGTTGCCACCTGTAATCAAAGAGGTTTTTCGCCCCGTTTGCGTGTGACCGAGTGCAAATTTCTATCTGGCCTTCAAGAACGGCATTTTGAAAAGCTGCGGCCAGAGACGAAGGTCAGCGGATGAGGTCCAAATCTGAAATGCAAGCTTCTTGCGCAGCACAGCCCGGCCCGTAGCGTGGGCCCGGTGAACCTGAATTACATCCTTCACCAAATCAAACCCGCCCATGGCAATCTCTGACATGACCATCCCACTTTATGAATCAAGACAAACCCACCCTGGCGTATTGATTTCGTCGGGGGGCGGTCACATCTTGAGTTTCCTCCGCTGCGACGCCTCAATTTTTTGAGTGGGCAAAGTCGCGATAGGCTGTGACAAGGCGGCGCCCGATCCGACCGACACCGATGTCCCGTTGGCCGATCCGGTTGCAGGGATAGACCCGCGCGTGGTTGCCCGAGGATA
>NZ_LWEX01000423.1 GCF_001634885.1 Sulfitobacter sp. HI0040
CGCGCCGGTCAGGTCATCGGACGGCATGGGCGGCCAGTGGCCCGCCCCCGCGGAAACCAAGGCCGCAGGGGACAAGATCAAGGCCAAGGCGCAGGAAAAGGGCGTCGAGGTGACGGACGCGCAGGTCAGGCTGGCGGTGCTCGACAGTATCCGCGCGCTGATGATCATCCGCGCCTACCGTATCCGCGGACATCTGGCGGCCGATCTCGACCCGCTGGGCATGCGCGATA
>NZ_LWEX01000424.1 GCF_001634885.1 Sulfitobacter sp. HI0040
GCGGAACGCCTCTACGGCTATACCGCCGAGGAGGCGATCGGCCAGTCGCTGGAGATGCTTTACCCCGCCGACTGGCCCAAGACCATTGAGCAATATCGGGACGAGATCATCGCCGGCAAGTTGACCAACTTCGAAGCCACCCGCGTTGACAAGAATGGCGAAGAGCGTCTGGTTTGGATCAGTTGCGCCCCGATCCGTGGGGCCGACGGTGATATCGTTTCAATCTCGAACATACATCGTGACATCACAGAGGTCCGGCAGGCCGAAA
>NZ_LWEX01000425.1 GCF_001634885.1 Sulfitobacter sp. HI0040
CCCAGAGCGTCGGGTCCATCCAGACGTGCGGGTCGAAGCGGCCCTCGTAATCGGGATGGCTGACGAGAACATCGCGCGGCAACGCCTCTGCCACCGCCTCGACCGCGCGGCGGCGGGACAGGTCTTCGAAGAACCGCTCCATCTGCGCTTCGAGATAGAGCCCGTGCCACAATACCAGATCGGCGCGCGTCAGGGCGACGATATCGCTGCGGGTCTGCCGGTAGCCGTGGGGGTCCACCCCC
>NZ_LWEX01000426.1 GCF_001634885.1 Sulfitobacter sp. HI0040
GTCGAGTGCGGCGGCATCTGGAAGAAGCAGAACAAGGAGACCGGCGCCGACTACTACACGTTGACCATCCGCGACCACGGCTTCAACGCCAATCTCGGCAAGGCCGCCAACCAGGACGATCTCTCCCTGCAGGCCGTCATCCCCTGGGGTCCGAAAGACACCGCGTGACGCATAGAATCGGCTGGGGCAACCCAGCCGATTCCCGCTGTTTCCCTTCGCGCTGACACGCATTCCCCGCATTTTGGAGTCAGTGGTTGGTGTGCTTGGTGGAGGCAAGTTATCACTGCATTGGCGCAAGGTGACGATGACGCACGCCGGTTCGGAGGAGACGGGTTCGTGGTTCCCCTAGCGTTCTGAGGCTTCGAGCGTCTTTCATTTTGACAGCCGTGCAGCGTGGCAAAATAAAATAATAACAAATAGTTAGGGTGTAACTGGCGTGAGGTTGAAGTTGACTGCACATCCGAGCTAGTGACAGTTTCCCCTAGATATTGGGTAGCTACATTCTTCGATCGCTACACTTTGTCCATACATCTAGGCAAGCTGGTGGATTGGGTAAGATCTAGCTGCCGGGTGAAAATCGTTGTTAAGACTCGTTTTTCCGTGTAGATGACACTTTAACGAGCGAAATCGCTGAAAAAGCGATATTTAGAGGGCAGGCTGATGCGAGAACGGTCTTTTGCGGCTGATACGAAGGATCAACCCTTCGACGAGATCATCCTACAGCAAGGAGAGTTGATTTCCGACCGCCTCAATATGTTGCGGCAGGAACAGTATCCTCCGGACGCCCAAAAAGGTCTACGTCAGTTTTCATTGGCTGAGGTTGCCTACTATCTCGGCGTGACGCAGTCGACCATTAAGAAGCTTCATCTCGAAGGCAAAGGTCCTGAACCTGAAACATCGTCGTCCGGGAGGCGCAGCTACTCGGCCGAGCAGATGCTGGAACTGAGAGCTTATCTCGATAAGCATGGCCGCCCCGGAAAACGCCGTTATGTCCCCTATCGGCAACCTGGCGAAGAACTGCACGTTGTGTCTGTCGTGAACTTCAAGGGGGGTTCCGGAAAGACCACTACCGCCGCCCACCTCGCGCAGCACTTGGCGTTAAAAGGGCATCGAGTTCTTGCGATCGACTTGGACCCTCAAGCCTCGCTCACAGCTTTGCACGGCATTCAGCCTGAACTCGACGACGTGCCTTCGCTCTACGAGACACTTCGGTATGATGACGAGCGCAAGCCGATCTCAGAGGTGATCCGGCCAACAAACTTTCCCAACCTAGATATTGTTCCGGCAAGTCTCGAGCTTCAAGAGTACGAATACGATACCCCAGTTGCTTTGACGAGCAGCGATCCCCATGAGGGCCGTACCTTCTTCACTCGCATATCAAAGGCGCTTAGCGAGGTTGATGATCGCTATGACGTGGTTGTGATCGATTGCCCTCCTCAGCTGGGCTACCTCACGCTCACTGCTCTCACGGCTTCTTCCTCGGTCATTGTGACGGTCCATCCTCAGATGCTGGACGTCATGTCGATGAGCCAGTTTCTCCTGATGCTGGGGGGGATCATGAAGACGATCCGTGACGCTGGAGCGAACATGCGCCTGAAGTGGTTCCGTTACCTCGTAACGAGATTCGAACCAACGGACGGTCCCCAAAAGCAGATGGTTGGGTTCCTCCAGGCGATGTTCCCAAATCAGATGTTGTCGGCTCCTGTGCTTAAGTCTACGGCGATCTCCGACGCTGGGATCACCAAGCAGACGCTTTACGAAGTTGAACGGTCTCAGTTCGTGCGGACTACTTACGACCGCGCCGTGACGTCTTTGAATGATGTGAACGACGAAATCGCTGAACTGATCCACAAGGCTTGGGGGCGAGAATGAATGTGGTTTTGACAGCCGTGCAGAGAGCCAGTTTTGACAGCCGTGCAACTGTCGAAATGCGCGCTGCGTGTCGGTTGGATTCGGACGAAAGGGAGATGGCCTGATGGCTCGCAAAGACCTCCTGAAGAGCGTCATGGCCGGCTCGCCGGAGCAGTCGAAGGATTCCGGTCGCTCTGGATACGCAATGCGCGGGGCTTCGAAATCGATGAAGGTTTCGATTGATAGCCTTGCGGAGAACTCGAAGCGTCTCCTTGAAGGGGAAACCATTGTCGAGATCGATCCGCAATTGATCGATGTGTCATTCGTTTCGGATCGGCTTAGTGATGACGATGTTGCTTTCGATGAACTGAAAGCATCGATCGCAGCGGGTCGCCAGGACACGCCGGTGTTGCTTAGACCGCATCCGGAAGCGGATGGCCGCTATATGATCGTCTTCGGGCATCGCCGTGTGCGAGTTGCATCGGCGCTCGGCCGTAAGGTTCGCGCAGTTGTAAAACCAATGGACGATGTGGCTCACATTCTTGCTCAAGGGCAGGAAAACACTGCGCGCGCAGATCTCTCTTTTATTGAGAAGGCCCTATTTGCGAAGAGCCTCTTGGATATGGGGCAAGCAAAGGACGTGATCCAGTCCGCCCTTACCATCGATGGGACTTTACTTTCACGGATGCTGTCAGTGGCGCAGAACGTCCCTCGGCACGTCATCGAACAGATTGGGCCGGCCAAGCAGATTGGACGTGATCGCTGGGAAGACTTCAAAAAGTTGGCTTCGGAACCATCGAATGACAAGCTCCTCAAGGGAGCTTTGGAGTTCGACGGGTTTCAAAACCTCGACAGTGATGCTCGCTTTGAGTTCTTGCACAGCAAGCTGGCAGAAGCGGGCAGGGCGCCGAAGCGCCGAAAAACGCGTGCTACGCCCAAGAAGCGAACCTGGACTGCCGGTAAAGGCCGCATCAAGGGAGTCATCGGTCGTTCCGGAAAGGCATTCAGCATTTCGCTTACGGCACAAGATTCAACCGAGTTCGGGGACTTTCTCTCGGGTCGGCTTGATCAGCTGTACAGCGAATTCCTCGCGACGAAAGAGGAGCAGTCAGAACAATGATCTAGGCAAAAGAAAAGCCCCCAAGCAGCGTGGCCTGAGAGCTAATCTGAAAAGTTTGGTCGCTTAGAAGATATCTCTCCCGCGAATCACTGTCAACAAGAACGCCACCGCGGCGAACGGCTTTCTTTTGCCTCCACATAACTGGAGGTAAGAAACAGGCATGAAACATACAGGTTGGCGCAAGCCGACACCGGGTCTTGGCATTGCAGAGCAGCTTGCCCAAGCCGGTGAACAGGTAGCTGTACCCAAAACGCGGGCCTTTGTGGCCGTGAAGCGGGTCGGTGCATATATTGGCCTCAAGGCCGGAGACATGATGCTCCTCGATACGCTCGGGGCCTTTACGCAGGCCCAGGACTGGGAGGAGGGGCAGCGCCCGATCGTCTGGGCATCGAATGCCTATCTGATGGAGCAGACGGGGTTTTCGCTCTCTGCACTAAAGCGGCATGCACGGCGACTGGCCGAGATCGGCGTGATTTCCTTCCAGGACAGCCCGAACGGCAAGCGATGGGGCCGTAGGGACGCCGAAGGGCGCATTGTCGAGGCCTACGGCTTCGATCTGTCGCCGCTGTCGGCGCGTGTCGAGGACTTCGAGGAGCTCCATGCCGATTTGCAGGCCGAGCGCGAGCTCTGTCAGCGCCTGAAGCGCCAGATCACCGTGGCACGCCGTATGATCCGCGCTCGGATCGAGGCGGCCGTCAGCAGCGCGCTACGCGGCCCCTGGGCGCAATTCACGGGTCTCTTCGAGGAGCTTCTGAACCGGCTTCCGCGCCGCCATGAAGCCTCCGAGCAACTTGCGCGACTCCTGATGTGTTTCAAGGAGCTTCAGGAGCGTGTCGAGGCGGCGTATCTCAAGGCAACTGAGGTCGCTCAGAATGTGGAAAACACGCCTGAAACTAGGGAACAAGTTTCTGATAAGACCCAAGAAATGAACCCCAGGGAGGTCATTTCTGACCCTCATATACTAATTACAAACCAACTTAATCCTGTAACTCGTAATTCCTCAGAAAATGAGGAAGTCGCGGCCGTGGTGCCCAATGCTCAGCCCGAAGATCAGGTTGATAGGGAGCTGGAAGAGTGGGTAGCCGAAGTGCGCAAGAAGCGCCCGGCGCTGGATCTGCCCACTGTGATGCAGGCTTGTCCCGAATTCGCGTCCTGGGCGCGAAATATGGGCGGGTTCCTGAAGGATTGGGGTGATCTGCACCGGGTTGCCGGGCAGCTCAGGCCGATGATCGGGGTGTCCGAGCATGCGTGGAACGTGGCGCAAGACCGGCTGGGCAAACAGGTGGCGACAGCGGCGCTGGCGCTTGTCTTCGAGAAGCATTGCGCCGGCGAAGTTTCCTCGCCGGGCGGCTATCTGCGCGGGATGGTCGAAAAGGCCGGGGCAGGGGAGCTGCACCTTGAGCGCAGCTTCTATGGCAGGCTCAGCGGGCAGGCGGCGTGATGGGGCAGGGGCTCAGAGGCCGGCAGCCTTGGTCAGGTTCACGCGGAACCGGTCGCGTCGGCGTTGGTAGCGACGAGTCATCTCTGCCGAGGCATGCCCCAGCTGCTTCTGGACGTAGCGTTCGTCGACCTCCGCTGAACTGGCGAGGCCGGCACGCAACGAGTGACCTGAGAACAGTGCCAGGCGCTCTTTCTCGGGCAACTCGGATCGGATACCGGCATCCAGAACCGTGCGCTTGATCAGCCGCGCGACATGTTTGTCGTTCAGGCGCGTTTCAGATGCGCGTTTACCATCGCGCGAGGTGCCGACGAAGACTGGACCGAAGTCGAGCTTCGCAAAATGCAGCCATTGCTCGAGCGCATGCACGGGGCAGGTCTGATCCTTGGAACCGCGGCCAATCTCGACTTCGCGCCAACCGGTCTTGGCATTCAGCGTCAGAAGGGCGCCTTTCTCGAAGATCTCGATCCAGCCGCCGGAGTCCGGTGTGTCGTCCTTATGTACGTCCAGGCTGACGATCTCCGAGCGGCGCAGGCCTCCGGCGTATCCCAGCAGCAGGATTGCCCGATCCCGCAGCCCGCGCAGGTCGTAGGGTAGGGTGGCGACCATCGCGAGGATGTCTTCCGCCAGGATAGCTTCCTTCTGAACCGGCGGTCGCGCATGTTTGCGCTTGATCCCGGCCAGCACCGTTGCGATGTGGCGGTTCTTTCGGTCGAGGGAAAAGCCTCGCTGCGCGTAGTTCCAGGCGAGGCCCGACAGGCGACGGTCGATCGTACTGACCGATAGGGGTCGGGACGCCGACTGCGAGGGGGAGGGGCCCGACCCGGACGCCAGGTCCGCGAGATAAAGCCCGATCATCTCTGGTGATGGAGGCAGCAGGTCCGTTCCTTTCAGCCTGCACCAGCGCGCGAAGTGCTTCCAGTCGGCGGCATAGGCCTTGTTGGTGTTCTCAGCGGTCGAGGCCTTGGCATAGTCGCGCGCTGTGTCGATCAGCCGATCGAGTGTGCCGGACCCGGCGACATGAGAGGGCAGGGCGATCCCATCGCTTTCCTCTTGATCTCTCCTGTCGAGGGGAACATCATTTGTCGCATCAGGGGGCGCTGACGTCGATTTCTCGGTCTCTGAGGGCATCTTTCCACTGAATCCGGCGGTGAAATTGAACTGTCGTTCTTGTTTCATCATTGGAATCTAACCCATTGATATTATTATATTCATGTTTCTGTTTCATTCCCGGATTATAGTTTCATTATCGGACATAAGATACCTTTTTGTGGGTTTTGGCCATGGTGGATCGCTCAGACATCAACGCCGTAGATGATGCGGCATGGGAACAGGCGGTTGCGCGTGAAGGAGTGATACGAAGGCTGGCGAGCATGGCCAAACCTAATCGCCGCGAATTCCTCTCGGCCTGCCGGGAACTTGGTCTCAAACGATCCCGTCTTTACGATCTAATCAGAGCTTATAAGGCGCGGCCGATCACCAGTTCTCTCCTGACAGGCGCGCCGGGGACCCAAACGGGCAGCAGGCGGTTGCCGGCAGCGATCGAGGCCGTGATTGCAGCGGCAATTGAGGACTTCTTCAAGTCCCGTCAGAAGCCGAGCATCAATGCGTTGTACAAGGAAGTGCGCAGGCGTTGCGGTCAACAGGGCCTGCGCGCTCCGTGCTGGACCTCTGTCCGCGACCGTGTAGCCGCGATAGACCCTGCCGAATTGGTGGCGGCCCGCGAGGGGGCCCAGGCAGCCCGTAGTCGTTATCATCCTGTCGCCGGAACCTATCGGATTGAGCGGGCTTTCGAGGTTGTCCAGATCGATCACACTTTGGTGGATGTCATCGTTGTAGACCGTTCCCACCGCAAGCCCCTGCAAAGGCCTTGGGTGACGCTGGCCATCGACATTGCCAGCCGTATGGTTGCTGGGTTTTATCTGACACTGGAACCGCCATCAGCCTTGTCGGTTTCTTTGGCGGTCCAACATCTTGTGCAGCCCAAACTGGATTGGCTGGACGGTTTGGGCATTGATGCAAACTGGCCGACGTCGGGGTTACCTGAGACCATTCATGTCGATAACGCCAAGGAGTTCCGCTCAAAGGCAATGCGGCGTGGTGCTGAAGAACATGGGATTTCGCTGCAGTACCGACCGATCGGATCGCCACATTACGGCGGTCATATCGAGCGGCTGATCGGAACGATGATGGGGGCGGCACATTTGCTGCCCGGGTCGACATTTAGCAACATCAAAGACCGTGGTGACTATGACTCTGTAGCAAATTCGTCGATGACGCTGGATGAGCTGGAGCGGTGGTTTGCTCTTGAAATCACCCGTTATCATGCTGAACGGCACCGATCCTTGGGTATTCCACCGATTGCGGCTTGGCAGGAGGCCGTTCAGAGACGCGATGCGGCCTTGCGACACCCCTATGATCCAGAAGGGTTTCGGATCGACTTTCTGCCTGCTGTCGAACGTATGGTGCGCCGCGATGGTATCCACCTGTTCGGCCTAAGATACTGGGACGATGTTCTGAGTATTTGGGCTGGCAGGCAGGGGCGACAGTTGCGTGTGTCCTACGATCCACGGGACCTGTCCACCGTGTTCGTGCGGGGCCCGGATGGTCAGCGATACCCTGTGCGGTTTGCCGATCTGCGGCACCCTCCGATCACTTTGGCAGAGCATCGCCGCGCGCAGACAGTTCTGCGCCAGCGGGGTCGATCGCTAGAGGACGAAGAGCTGATTTTCGCAGTGATCGAAGAGCAGCGGGCCTTGGTTGATGCCGCATCAGGCAAAACGCGGGAAGCCAGACGATTTGCGGAACGGCGAGATCGGGCACTGGCTAACGTCGAGCCTGCCGCGATCGAAGAAAACGACCTTGAACATGCAGAATCTGGTGACATCCTCAATGTGCCCAGTTTCGAAGTGGAGGAATGGTCGTGAGCGGGGCAGGGGAGTTCGCACATCTCGATCCGAACTATCGACGGTTCGCTGCCCTTTCGGACGAAGAGCGTATTGCCTGGATCAGGGCTGACCGCTGGATCGGCTTCGATCAGGCGGGATTGGCGCTTGGACGCCTTGAAAACTTGCTTACCTATCCGCCGCGCGACCGGATGCCCTGTCTGCTGATCTATGGCGACACAGGCATGGGTAAGACCAAGATCGTGCGCAAGTTTGAACGTGATCACCCGCCAAAGTTCTGTCAGGTAACCGGCGTCGATCATCGCCCAGTGGTGGTTGCACAAGTACCCTCCGAGCCGATCGAGCGGGATCTTTACCGCGAATTGCTGTCCAGTATGGGCGCGCCGGCAATGGCCGGGGGCACATTGGCCCGCGAGAAAGATGTCTGCCGCTCGCTGCTGCGAACGGTCGGGGCGAAGATGATCATTCTCGACGAGGTGAACGGCATGCTGGCCGGGACATATAGGCAGCAGCGGATTTTCCTCAATGCCATAAGATTCCTCGCCAACGATCTGCGGATTCCCCTGGTCTGCGCAGGGACCGACCTCGCCCGCCAGGCATTGCTGACGGATGCGCAATTGGCGGAGCGGTTCGAAGCGTTTCACCTCAAGCCCTGGAAGAACGATGCCGTCTTTGCCGGACTTCTGAAAAGCCTCGGGCACATCCTGCCGCTGCGCGAGCCGTCCGATCTGACGGGCACCGCGACCAGGGCACGGGTCCATGCGCTGACCTCTGGTGTAACGGCGCGCATATTCCGTTTGATCGAGACCGCGGCGGAAGCAGCCGTTCACTCTGGCCGGGAGAGACTCGACGCCAAGAGTTTCGGAGATGATCTAGTACTGCCGCTGGTGTCGATGACGCAGAGCAATCGCCGTCGGCCGCGCCAAACCCCGCAACCCCAGGCTTCGGCATGACAGCAGCGATCCGGCTTCCCGTTGCGCCGCGCCCGTTTCGGGATGAATTGCTCTCCTCTTGGATGGTCCGGGTCGCCTCTCGCTATGGTTTGGAGGTGCCTGACATGACGGCGTATATGGCAGGGCAGAGGGATACCCTACCGTTGCTACGCCAGATTGATGACACAGCGCCTGACCCGGAACTACTAAAGATTTGGGCGCGGGGCTGCAGGATCGATCCTGCGCGCCTCGAACGCCTTTCATTGAAATTTAGGCACCACAACCGGCCGCGCGATTGGATTTCGAGTGCGAGAGGGGGAGGTGTATCCGTATGTTTTGCCTGCTTTGATGCGGATGTCGCGGTGGGGCGGGACGCCTATATTCGGGCTGATTGGAGGTTGGTTGAACGGGTTGTTTGCCCGGTTCACAAAGAGATGCTGCGGGACCGCTGCCTTGAATGCGGTGCCCACCTGCGGACTTCGTTCAGGTTGCGCACGGGTCTGCTTCGGGTGTTCTGCGCCAAATGCGAGTGTCTTCTCACAGGCAGGGGAGGGGCGCGGGCGGATCGTGCAGACACGGCATTTACAGAGGGCACTCTAACGTTTCAGCGGCAGGTCGAGCGGATCATCAATGGTGATAAGGGTCACCTGGCTCTCTTGGAGCGGACAATACGCGCGCTATGGGCACCGCTTGATCGGGCGGGTGCTGCGCGTCCTGTCTTGGCGCTTTGGTTCGATCAAGAGGGATGGAACTGTCCTTTCGAGGCCCGAGCCGCCGTAGGCGCGCCGGCCCCGCTCCAGCATCTTTCCGTACGATGGCGTGTCTTGACGCTGGTTATCCTTGGCGATCTCTTTGGAGAACGGATGGTTCCAATGGCGACAATGCCTGAGGCGGCCGCGCGGTTGTTCAGACGTGCCGCGCCGATCCCGCGGGCACCCTACGGGCGCAGGGCAGCAATCAGCAAGGGAGAGGACCCGATCGACATCGTCACAAGACGAGTCCAGCGATTGAGCAAGAGCCCAGTCCCCCGATGGAATGGAAACTTCGAGGACGAGAGGGCTGATTTTGGGCGAGTCCGGCCATGAAACTAAAGCGACAATTGAACTGCTTCCCAGCATAATCCTTGATGTCCGATAATGCAAACTTATTGGACATAAGTAGATCGCGCAAGGCGGGGCGGTTTTTTTCTAATTCTGTGGTAGAAAGCGCCGTGGTGATATAGGCTTCACGCATGACATTCGCCCGACCGGACCCCATCAGCGACCTTGAAACACTACCCCGGATGCCCTCGTGGGTCACCTCCGCGCGTGCTGAAACCCTTGAAGATGTTACGTTTTTGTCGGGTGCGGCACTCAACCACCTGCATGTTGTGTTAGGACGCGCAGAGGTGCCCCAAGCCTTGTTGCGGGAGCGGATGGCGCTGCGCGCGGCGGAGGTTTGCGTTGGGTTTTCGGGTCGGCCGGAGCGGGCAGGGGAGTTGCGCGACGCGGCGCATCTGTTGCGTCCGGGCGATCTGCCTGGACCGGCGGGGGAAATCTTCCTGGCCTGGCGGCGTGCGGTGGAGCGACCGGTGTCGCTCAAGGCGCTGTGCCGAGCCGAGCCGACCCTCGAGCAGGCCGCGATCGCAGCATGGCTCGATGCGGGGCAGGGCGCACCGGTAGCCCGTGCCGCGATGGTGCTGGAGACGGTCCTGACGGAAGCGCCGCGCGCTGACGTGCCGGCGTTTATCCTTGCCGACGCGGCCCTCGCCCAAGCGCTTGGCTGGGAGCATCTTGTGCCGCTGCTCGCCACAGGCCTGAGACGCGCCGACCTGCGCAAGCAAGGCGATGACCTGCGCCTGGCCTGTCATCGCGCACTCATCTCG
>NZ_LWEX01000427.1 GCF_001634885.1 Sulfitobacter sp. HI0040
CAGGACCCCTTGATGAGCCGGCTGAACACGTCCCGGGCCAGATTGTCGCCCCCCAGCAGGAACCACGGGTAGTCGCCTTCCTCGGCCCCGCGCAGGGGCGTTCCGGGAAGCTTGTTTTTCATGCCCGACACCTGGCTGAGGCTGTCGTGGGTGACCAGAAGGTCGAAGACCCCGCCGAAGACGCCGGTGAACACCCAGAACATCACGATGGCGAAGCCGATCATGCCTACGGTACTGTCAAAGAGCTTGCCATAAAGGCCCAGCCGCCGCTTGTAGGTGATCGACAGCGCGAAGGTCACAATCAGGGCGATC
>NZ_LWEX01000428.1 GCF_001634885.1 Sulfitobacter sp. HI0040
CGGGGATCGTGCTGATGAACATCTTGCTGGTACTGGTCAACCGCCGGGCAATTTCGGGGGCCTTGCAGAACGGTAGGCCAATGGAAGAGTGCAGCCTGGTGACCCGGACGCTGGTGCGCATCTGGGCGCCGACGGTGATCATCTACGTCCTGTTCGCGTGGGTGGAGCTGACCTACGACCTGGTGCTGGCGAACCCCAGTTC
>NZ_LWEX01000429.1 GCF_001634885.1 Sulfitobacter sp. HI0040
GCGAGCTTGCTGGTCACATCCTCGCTCAGTCCCATGGCCTTGCCGACCTCGCGGATGGCGCTGCGGGGGCGGTAGTGGATCACGGTGGCACAGAGCCCGGCGCGGGCGCGGCCATATTTCGCGTACATGTACTGGATCACCTCTTCGCGGCGTTCATGTTCGAAATCCACGTCGATGTCGGGCGGCTCGTCGCGTTCCTCACTCAGGAAGCGTTCGAACAGCACGTCGTGCTCCGCC
>NZ_LWEX01000430.1 GCF_001634885.1 Sulfitobacter sp. HI0040
TTGACCTTGGTGCGTTCGGCCTTCTCCGCGCGGTAGCCGAGGCCTTCCATCAGGTCGGCGAACTGCTCCAGCGTCATGCCGGTGATCGACAGCATGTCGGCCTTGGCCTCGAACCCGCCGCGCGAATCCTCGGCGCGCAGCATGTCGGCCAGCCGTTCCAGCATGTCGATGCGGATGGCCCGCTTGCCCGCGTTGCGGTAGCCGGACATCGTATCGGCCCCCTCGGGCGCATCGGCTTCCACGGGAATGGTCACGAGGCCGGGCGGCGGCGATTCGGGGAATTCGTTCAGACCCTTGCCCAGCGACCAGAGCACCAGCCGCAGCCGCGTGGGGGCGGGTTTCAGAAGCAGCGGCATGAAGATGGTGAACTGACCAAAGCGCAGACCATGCTTGCGCAGCGCCGAGCGCGCATCCTGATCGAGCGATTTCACCTCTTCAGCCACCTGCACACGCGGCAGGATGCCGAAATTCTCCACCATGCGGAAGGCAAAGCCCTTGGCCAGCCCGCTGAGGCTTTCGTCCTTCTGCAGCGACAGCAGCGGTTCGAACAAGGCGGCGATCTTGCGGTCGATGAAATGCTGCAAGCGGCGCTTCACCTTCTCGGCGACCTCGGCGCCTGCGACATCATCCACGAAAACCTCGACCTGCGGCTTCAGCAGATCGGAACCCGCCACCAGCTTGCCAACCGCGGCAGAGCCCCACATCAGCCCGCCCTGTTCGGTAAAATCGATCTCGGTATCGGGGGCGTTGTAGAACCGGTCCGCGCGCAGATGGAACTGCGGGGCCAGCGCCTGCAATGCGGCGGATTTGATGGTCTTTTCCTCCGCGCCGCCGGCGCCCTTGTCCGCCCTGAACCGGAAGCCGTCCAGCTTGCCTACGTGTTCGCCTTCTACGGTCACTTCGCCGTTGTCGTTTACTTCGGCCACCATGGCTTCCTTCTGTCCAAGCCGGCGCAAAAGCACGGATGTGCGCCGGTCCACAAATCTCTGGGTCAGACGTTCGTGCAATGCGTCCGACAAGCGGTCTTCTACGATACGGGTCTCCCCGCGCCAATGGCTTTCATCTGCTGTCCATCCCCGGCGTTGTGCCACGTAGGTCCAGGTTCGGATGAAAGCCAGTCGTTTGGACAACGCATCAATGTCGCCATCGGTTCGATCAATCCTGCGGATTTGTCGGGCGAGCCAGTCGTCGGGGATCGTGCCGCGCTGATGCAGGTAGTTGAAGATGCGTTCCAGAAGGCCCGCGTGTTCCCCGTGGGAGATGCCGCGGAAGTCCGGGATCCGGCAGACATCCCACAACAGCCGCACCGAAGGACCATCGGTGCAGCGGGCCTCCACCTCGGCAACCTGCGCCAGTTCCTTCAGGGCGCGCAGGTCATCCGCCTCTCTCGCGCGCATCAGCCTTTCATGTTCCGGCGGCGCCTCCAGCGTCTGGATGAGCCGGTCGATACTGCCGAATTGCAGCGCGTGATTGCGCCAGTTGACCTTGTTCTGCGGGGTGAAGGAATGATCCATGATCGCCCGCGCCACCTGATCGTCGAGCGGCGGCGCGTCCCCGGTGGTGCCGAAGGTGCCGCTGTTGAACCCGCGCCCGGCCCGGCCCGCGATCTGGGCAAGCTCATTCGGGGCAAGCGGGCGCATCCGCCGCCCGTCGAACTTCGACAGGGCCGAAAAGGCGACGTGATCGACATCGAGGTTCAGCCCCATGCCGATGGCATCCGTCGCCACGAGGTAATCGACCTCGCCGTTCTGGTACATCGCCACCTGCGCGTTGCGCGTCCGGGGGCTGAGCGCGCCCATCACCACGGCGGCCCCGCCCTTCTGGCGGCGTATCAACTCGGCGATGGCATAGACATTCTCCACCGAGAAGCCGACGATGGCGCTGCGGGGGCGCATCCGGCTGATTTTCTTCTGGCCCGAATGGATCAGCTCGCTCATCCGTTCGCGGCGCATGAACTGGGCGCCGGGCACAAGGCTCGCGATGGTGCCGCGCATGGTGTCCGAACCAAGGAACAGGGTTTCGTGCAGCCCGCGCGCCCGCAGCAGGCGGTCGGTGAAGACATGGCCGCGCTCCGGATCGGCGGCGAGCTGGATTTCATCCACCGCGACGCAATCGGCGCCCATCCCCTCGGGCATCGCCTCTACCGTGCAGACCCAGTACTGGGTGCGGGGCGGCACGATCCGCTCCTCGCCCGTCACCAGCGCCACGACCGACGGGCCGCGCAGGGCCACGATCCGGTCATAGACCTCCCGGGCGAGCAGGCGCAGCGGCAGGCCGATCACCCCGGTCCGATGGGCCAGCATCCGCTCGATGGCATAGGTCGTCTTGCCGGTATTGGTCGGGCCCAGAACGGCCACGATCCGAGATTGCCCTGCCACAGGTCGTCCTCGCTCTAGCGGAGTGAAAAGATCAAAGCCTGCGCCCGATGCCCTCGCGGCGCAGCGCGTCGAGCGCCTTTTGCGCGTTCTCGTGATGGGGGTTCAGATCCAGCACCATGCGGTAAAGCGCCGCCGCCCGGGCCGAATCGCCGAATTCCTGCACCATGGTCGCGAAGCCGAAAATGGCGTTGTACTGATCGGGATTGAGCGCCAGCGTCCGTTCCAGATCCGCCAGCGCGGGACCGTAGAGCGACCGGCGGTAATAGGCCTGCGCGCGCAGGTGCCAGCCTTCGGCAAAACCCGGCGCATGGTCCGTCAGCGCGGTCAGATGGTCGATCGCCAGCGCGTAGTCGCCCTCCTCCAGCGCATCCGCGCCCCGTTGCAGCAACAGGTCCATCGCGGCGGAGCCTGACTTGCGCCAGCCCGCCTCCAGCTTGCGGCTGATGGCGGCGGCCTCCTGCGGGGGGGCCGTGCGCAGCGATTGCAGCAGCCCGTCGGCATCTTCCTGCGCAGCGGCCCCGCCGGCAAGCCCCGCCCAGAGGGCAAGTGCCGCAACGGTATGTTTGAGATTGGTGAAATCCATGCGCATAACTTGCCTGAATGTAACAGGCCCGCGCCGCAATTCCAGATGCCGGGGGGCCGAATGCCGAAAAAGGGTTCAAGATGAGCGATACTGTAAACGAAGCCGTCACCGTACTGAACGAAAAGCTGGCCGGATCGGACATCGGCGGCACCGCCAAGTTCGACATCGAAGGCGAAGGCTGCATCATGATGGACGACAACGGCGCGCGCGCCGGTGACGAGCCCGCGGATGTCACCATGTCCGCCGATGCGGAGACCTTCCGCTCGATCCTCGAAGGCGACACCAACCCCACCTCCGCCTTCATGTCCGGCGCGCTCAAGATCGACGGCGACATGGGCATGGCCATGAAGCTGGCGGCCGTTCTCGCCTGATGCCGCTGAGCGACGCGCCCCTCTTCACCGATGTCCACCCCGGCCCGGCGGGCGCCAGCGCCCACTGGGCGGACACATCGGACGGCAAGAGGATCCGCGTCGCGCACTGGCCCGCAGAGGCGCCGAAAGGCACGGTGCTGCTGTTCCCCGGGCGCACCGAATACATCGAGAAATACGGCACCTGCGCCGGTGAACTGGCCGCGCGGGGGCTGTCCACGCTGGCGGTCGACTGGCGCGGACAGGGGCTCGCCGACCGGCTGCTGCCCGACCGCACGGTCGGGCATGTCGATCTTTTCGCGGACTACCAGAAGGACGTGGCCGCCGTGCTGCAGGCCGCGCGGGCGCTCGACCTGCCGCGCCCGTGGTTCCTGCTGGCCCATTCCATGGGGGGCGCCATCGGGTTGCGCGCCGTGATGGAAGGGCTGCCGGTGCAGGCCGCGGCCTTCAGCGCGCCCATGTGGGGCATTCACATTGCGCCGCACATGCGGCTGGTGGCCGGGGCGATGACACGCATCATGCCGCGCATCGGGCGCGGCGGGCTGATGCCCCCCGGCTCCTACGCCGAGGCCTATGTGCTGGCCGAACCTTTCGAAGACAACATGCTGACGACCGACCCCGCGATGTACGAGATGATGCGCGACCAGATCCGCGCGCATCCCGAGCTGTCGCTGGGCGGGCCCAGCTTCGTCTGGCTGCGCGAGGCGCTGGCGGAAACCGCCGACCTCACCCGGCGCGCCGCCCCCGGGCTGCCCTGTATCACGTGGCTCGGCACCAATGAGCGCATCGTCGACAAGAACCGCATCCACAAGCGCATGGCGCGCTGGACCGGGGGCGAGTTGCGCATGGTCGAGGGCGCGGAACACGAGGTGCTGATGGAGGTCGAGGCGCTGCGGCAACCGATCTTCGACGGCATTCGCGACCTGTTTCTGGGCACCGCCCGCAAGGGGTGAGCAAATGGGGTGAGGCGGTGCTTCCCCGCCAGCGGTCGTCCCCGCGGGGGCGTGGTGCAATGCCTCCGGCGGGAGTTTTGAACCATTTGGAAGAAGGGGGTGCGCGTGCGCCGGGATGTGACCGGGGGCCTGTGCAAACCCGGCGCGGCACCTACATCAGCGCCATGACGCGCGATCCCGTACTGCAATTTACCGACAGGGGCATCTATTGCCCCGCAGGCGATTTCCACATCGACCCCTGGCTGCCGGTGGACCGGGCGCTGATCACCCATGGCCATGCCGACCATGCCCGCGACGGCATGGGCCGCTATCTCGCCACGCATGAGGCGCTGCCGGTCATGCGCCATCGGCTCGGCGATGTGGCGCTCGAAGGGATCGGCTATGGCCAGACCCGGCGGATCGGCGGGGCCAATGTGTCGTTCCACCCGGCGGGCCATGTTCCCGGCTCCGCCCAGATCAGGGTGGAGGTGGCGGGCGAGGTCTTCGTCGCCTCGGGCGATTACAAGGTCGTGGACGACGGTCTGTCGACCCCGTTCGAGCCGGTGCGCTGTCATCATTTCATCACCGAAAGCACCTTTGGCCTGCCGGTCTTTCGCTGGCGCCCGCAAGCCGACGTCGCGGCCGAGATCAACGATTGGTGGCGAGGCTGCGCCGCGGCAGGCAAGACGGCGTTCCTCGGAGCCTATTCGCTGGGCAAGGCGCAGCGGTTGCTCTCCATGCTGGACCCGGGGATCGGGCCGATCCTGACCCACGCGGCGGTGGAGAACACCAACGAGGTGCTGCGCGGTCAGGGCATTGCCCTGCCGGATACCACGTTGGTGACCCCGGAACTGGTGCCCAAGGAGCATACGCGCGCACTGGTGCTGTCGCCGCCCTCGGCGCTCGGCAGCCAGTGGGCGCGCCGGTTCGGGCCGCAGGAAAGCGCCTTCGCTTCCGGCTGGATGGCACTGCGCGGGGTGCGCAGGCGGCGCGCGGGCGACCGGGGGTTCGTGATCTCGGACCATGCGGATTGGCGCGGGCTGCTCTGGGCGATTACCGAAACGGGTGCGGAAAACATATATGTCACGCACGGTTACACGGATATCTTCACGCGATACCTGAACGACGAAGGCTGGAACGCCGAAGTGGTGCCGACCCAGTTCGAAGGCGAAAGCCTCGATACGGGGGATGTGGCGTGAAGCGCTTTGCCAAACTCTTCGCCGCCATCGACCAGAGCACCAAGACCACCGTCAAGGTCGCGGCGCTGGCCGATTATTTCTCTGACGCGCCGGAGGCCGACAAGCTCTGGACCGTGGCGCTTTTTTCCGGGCGCCGGCCCAAGCGCGCGGTGACCACGACGCGGCTGCGCGAATGGGCCTCGGAGGCCGCCGATGTGCCGCTTTGGCTCTTCGAGGAGAGCTACGCCATCGTGGGCGATCTGGCGGAAACGATCTCGCTCGTCCTGCCGCCCAATCCCACACAGGACGACCGCCCGCTGTCGCACTGGATCGGGGCGCTGCGCCAGTTGCGCGACATGGAAGAGGCGGAGCGCAAGGCCTTCGTGCTGGACTGCTGGCGCGTCCTTGGCGGGACCGAACGGTTCCTGTTCAACAAGCTGATCACCGGCGGGTTTCGCGTGGGCGTCAGCCAAAAGCTGATGACCCGGGCGCTGGCGCAGGCGACGGGCAAGCCGGAGGCGGAGCTGGCGCATCGGCTCATGGGCAACTGGCACCCGGACGAGGTGAACTGGCACGCGCTGATCGAGGCGGAGGACGCCTCCGCCGACGCGTCGCGGCCCTATCCTTTCTACCTCGCCTATGCGCTGGAGGCCGAACCCGAAACGCTGGGCGATCCGACGGATTGGCGCGCGGAATGGAAATGGGACGGTATCCGCGGCCAGCTGATCCTGCGCGACGGCGATTATTTCGTCTGGTCCCGGGGTGAGGAACTGATGACCGACCGGTTCCCCGAACTCGCCCGCGCCATCGACCACCTGCCCCCCGGCACGGTGCTGGACGGCGAATTGCTGGTCTGGATACCGGGGTCCGACGCGCCCTCCTCCTTCAATGCGCTTCAGGCGCGGATCGGGCGCAAGACGGTGCCCAAGAAGCTGCTGAAGGACGCCCCCGTGGTGCTGCATGCCTATGACCTTCTGGAATGGCAGGGGCAGGACATCCGCGACCGCCCCTTTGCCGAGCGCCGCGCGCTGCTTGAGGTCGCCTGCGCCGACCTGCCGCCCGAGGCGGCGGTGCGGCTGTCGCCGCAACATGCCTTTGACGACTGGTCGGCGCTGGCCGATCTGCGGCTGACCGCGCGGGCGGCGCAGGCCGAGGGGCTGATGCTGAAACGGGCGGACAGCCCCTACCTTGCCGGGCGCAAGAAGGGCGACTGGTGGAAGTGGAAGCTCGATCCGCTGACCATCGACGCGGTGATGATCTATGCGCAGTCAGGCTCCGGGCGGCGGGCGAACCTGTTCACGGATTTCACCTTTGCTGTCTGGAACGGCAACGATCTGGTGCCCTTCACCAAGGCCTATTCCGGCCTGACGGACGCGGAATTCCGCAAGATCACCGCCTGGGTCCGCAAGAACACCGAAGAACGCTATGGCCCGGTGCGCAAGGTGAAGCCGCATCATGTCTTCGAAATCGCCTTTGAGGGCATCCAGGCCAGCCCCCGCCACAAGTCCGGCGTGGCGCTGCGGTTTCCGCGGATGGCCCGCTGGCGGCACGACAAACCCCTGCAGGAAGCGAACACGCTGGATGATCTGAAGGAAATGTTGCGGATATACGGCTGATCCCCGCCGCTTGCCGGTTGTTCCCGGCGCCTGCCCATCCTACCTGTACCGAAAGAAATGAGGTCCGATACAATGCTGCAACTGCCCTTCCCCGTCTCCGACGCCAATGCCACCTCCGGGGGCAAGAACCTCGGCGATCTGCCGGAATGGAACCTCGATGACCTCTACCGGGGCGAGGACGCGCCGGAACTGAAACGCGATCTCGATTGGCTCGAAGAAGCCTGCGCCTCCTTCGCAAGCGACTACGAAGGCAAACTGGCCGAGCTTGATGCGGACGGGCTGCTCGAATGCGTGCTGCGCAACGAAAAGATCAACAACATTGCCGGGCGGATCATGTCCTTCGCCGGGCTGCGCTACTACCAGCTGACGACGGATGGCGGGCGGACGAAGTTCATGTCCGACATGCAGGAAAAGATCACCAACTTCACCACGCCGCTGGTTTTCTTCAGCCTCGAACTGAACCGGCTGGCGGACGATCACCTTGAAAAGCTGATGTCCCGCAACCCCGATCTGGCGCGCTACAAGCCCGTGTTCGACCGGATCCGCGCGATGAAGCCCTATCAGCTGTCGGACGAGATGGAGCGTTTCCTGCATGATCTGGGCGTCGTCGGCGATGCCTGGGAACGTCTGTTCGACGAAACCATCGCCGGGCTTCAATTCGAGGTGGAGGGCGAAGACCTCAATATCGAAGGCGTGCTCAACCTGCTGACGGACCCGGACCGTGCCAAGCGCGAAGCCGCCGCGCGCGAGTTGGCGCGTGTCTTTTCCGAGAATATCCGCACCTTTGCCCGCGTCCATAACACGCAGGCTAAGGAAAAGGAGGTCATCGACCGCTGGCGCGGCATGCCCACCCCGCAGACCGGGCGGCATCTGAGCAATCAGGTAGAGCCCGAGGTGGTCGAGGCGCTGCGCAACGCAGTCGTGGAAGCCTACCCCAAGCTCAGCCATCGCTATTACGAGCTGAAGCGCAAATGGCTGGGGCTGGACCGCATGCAGGTCTGGGACCGGAACGCACCGCTGCCGATGGAAGACCCGCGCATCGTCGACTGGAACCGCGCCAAAGAGATGGTGATGGACGCCTATGAGGCGTTCGATCCCCGGATGGGCGAACTGGCGGCGCCCTTCTTCAGCGACGGCTGGATCGACGCGGGCGTGAAACCCGGCAAGGCGCCGGGGGCCTTCGCGCATCCGACGGTGACGGATGTGCATCCCTACGTTATGCTGAACTACCTCGGCAAACCGCGGGACGTGATGACGCTGGCGCATGAACTGGGCCACGGTGTCCATCAGGTTCTGGCCGCCGATCAGGGCGAAATGCTGTCCTCCACCCCGCTGACCCTCGCCGAGACGGCATCGGTCTTCGGAGAGATGCTGACCTTCCGCAAGATGTTGGAAAACGCCAAATCCGACGCGGAGCGCAAGGTGCTGCTGGCCGGCAAGGTCGAGGACATGATCAACACGGTCGTGCGTCAGATCGCCTTCTACGACTTCGAATGCAAGCTGCACGAGGCGCGGCGCGGCGGAGAGCTTACCCCCGATGACATCAACGCGCTCTGGATGTCCGTGCAGGCCGAAAGCCTCGGCCCGGCCTTTGACTTCATGGAAGGCTATGAAACCTTCTGGGCCTATATCCCGCACTTCGTCCATTCGCCCTTCTACGTCTATGCCTATGCCTTCGGTGACGGCTTGGTGAACGCGCTCTACGCCGTCTACGAAGAGGGCAAGGAAGGCTTCGAAGAGAAGTATTTCGACATGCTGAAAGCCGGTGGCTCCAAGCATCACAAGGAACTGCTCGCTCCGTTCGGGCTGGATGCCAGCGACCCCGCCTTCTGGGACAAGGGGCTGTCGATGATCTCCGGTATGATCGACGAGCTGGAAGCAATGGAAGACTGACCCGCGATGGCCACCGCTGATCATCCGATCGCACCTCTGAGACACAGAACGCTCAAACAGCGCCTGCGCCGGTTTTTGGCGTGGGTGCGCAAGACCGTGCCCGAATGGCTGAGGCTGCCACTGGGCATCCTGTTGATGCTACTGGGGCTGCTCGGCTTCCTGCCGATCCTTGGCTTCTGGATGATCCCGGTGGGTTTCGCCGTGGCCGCCATGGGCATGCGCCCGATCCGCGCGCGGTGGAACAAGCGCCGCCGGGGCTGATTATTTCAGCTGACTGTCTTTCGATCCACGCCGGTTGATCCCGCCGCGGGTCTGCGGCCTGCTGTCGCGTTCGCGCACGCAGTCGATGCACAGCTTGACCCCCGGCAGCGCCTCGCGCCGCGCCTGCGGAATCGGCTCCTCGCATTCGGCGCAATGGGTGGCGCTGGAGCCCACGGGCGCCTTGCGCGCCTTCAGCCGTGCCAATTCGTCATTGATAGAGGCTTCGATCTGTTCCGAAACCGCGCCGTCTCTCGTCCAACCACCAGCCATCGTCATATCCTCCTGCCTTGAATGTAGGTGCGATCCCCCCGTACGTCACCCCGGGTTCACCAAGAGCAGACCCGAAACGAAAGGACCCCGCCGGGGGGGGGCGGGGTCATGGTCTGCATATCAGCGCGATGCGCGATCAGGAGGCGGGCAACATGCCCTTTTCCTTCGCCAGTTCGCGCATCCGCTTTTGCAGCTTCTCGAAGGCCCGCACCTCGATCTGGCGGATGCGTTCGCGGCTCACGTCATACTGGGTGGAAAGATCCTCGAGCGTCACGGTCTCATCGGACAGGCGGCGTTGGGTCAGGATGTCCTTCTCCCGATCATTGAGCACGTCGAGCGCCTCGGCCAGCATCTCGCGGCGGGTCTCCAATTCATCCCGCTCTGCATAGTCGGTGGCCTGATCGGCGTCCTCGTCCTCCAGCCAGTCCTGCCATTGCATGGTCCCCTCACCTTCGGAGCCCACGGTCGCGTTGAGCGAGGCATCGCCGCCGGACATCCGGCGGTTCATCGAAACCACCTCTTCCTCGGTCACGCCCAGATCGGTCGCGATCCGCTTGACGTTGTCAGGATGCAGGTCGCCCTCTTCCAGCGCGCCGATCTTGTTCTTGGCCTTGCGCAGGTTGAAGAACAGCTTCTTCTGGCCGGAGGTCGTGCCCAGTTTTACCAGCGACCACGAGCGCAGCACATATTCCTGAATGGACGCCCGGATCCACCACATCGCATAGGTTGCGAGGCGGAAGCCCTTTTCGGGGTCGAACCGCTTGACGGCCTGCATCAGGCCCACGTTCGCTTCGGAGATCACCTCGGACTGCGGCAGGCCGTAACCACGGTATCCCATGGCGATCTTGGCCGCGAGCCGCAGGTGCGAGGTGACCATCTTGTGGGCCGCTTCGGGGTCCTGTTCTTCGACCCAGCGCTTGGCCAGCATGTATTCTTCTTCCGGTTCCAGCAGGGGAAACTTGCGGATTTCCTGCATGTAGCGGTTTAATCCACCTTCCGGAGTCGGTGCGGGGAGATTTCCATAATTTGCCATCGTGTCCCTTTCCCATCTTTGGGTGCCCGTATGTTTACGGTCTTAACATTTCATATGGTCAGTGGCTTGCATGGATTCAAGTGGTCAAAGGGGGCATGGGTTCCATCACGGTACCGTTCTCAGACCGGCCATGCGCGGCACGCATAGGTTGTGACGGCAGGATCAGGGCGAGATCAGGCCGCCAGACGCACCTTGTCGAGCAGCTCCTGCATGTCGGGGGGCAATGGGGCCTCGAACCGCATGTCCTGCCCCGTCAGCGGGTGGACGAAGCCCAGCACCGCCGCATGCAGCGCCTGCCGGGGAAAGCTCTGCACCGCGGTCGCGGCGACCTCGGGAAGTGCCGCCTTGGGCAGCTTGCGCCGCCCCCCGTAGACCGGATCACCCACCAACCCGTGGCCCGCATGGGCAAGATGCACGCGGATCTGATGCGTGCGGCCCGTTTCCAGCCAGCATTCCATCAGCGCCAGCACCGGGGGCGTGCCGAACCGTTCGATGCAGCGCGCCCGGGTCACGGCATGGCGCCCGCCCTGAAACAGCACCGCCTGGCGCTGCCGGTCCGTCTTGTGCCGCGCGAGCTGGGTGGTCAGCTTCAGGATGTTGCCCGGCTCGAACGAGGCGCCCCGCACCCCGCGCAGCCGAGGATCGTTGCCATCGGGCACGCCGTGCACCAGCGTCTGGTAATACCGCTCCACGCTGTGCCGCTCGAACTGCGCGGCGAGGCCCTGATGCGCGGCATCCGTCTTGGCCACGACCAGCAGGCCGGAGGTATCCTTGTCAATCCGGTGTACGATACCGGGCCGCTTGCGCCCGCCCACCCCGGACAGGCTGTCGCCGCAATGGGCCAGCAGCGCGTTCACCAGCGTGCCGGATGGCGAGCCCGGCGCGGGATGCACGACCATGCCCGCGGGCTTGTCCACGACGATAAGCTCCTCATCCTCGTAGACGACATCCAGCGCGATGGCCTCGGGCGCGATATGGCTCTCCTCCGCCTCCTCCACATCGATCTCCACCAGATCGCCGGCGGATACCGTCGCGCGGGGGTCGCGCACCACCGCGCCGGCGATTCGCACGGCACCTTCCTCAATCAGGCGCATGAGCCGTGTACGCGACAGGGTGGCCTCCTCTGGCACATCGCGGGCAAGCGCCTTATCAAGACGGGGCGGCGGAGCGTCCGCAACGGCAAAGGTGATACGGCGGTGCGACATGATAGAATCCGATGAGCCGGCCAACCTGAGGTTCCTCAGACGACTGGTGACGTCGCTGACCGTGGTGATGATGCTCGGCCTTCTAGTCGTGATCGGTTTGCTTGTCACCCGCCTGCGGGACCGCGGCCCGGCCCTGCCCCAGCAGATCACCCTGCCCGACGGCGCCACCCCCCTCGCGGTGACGGCCGGTCAGGGATGGTACGCCGTGGTGACACAGGATGACCGGATATTGGTTTACGACCAATTAACGGGGGGCCTACGACAGGAATTGCAAATCACCGCGGAATCCGAATAGGGATTGCACGCGGAAAAGGGGGAATCGGAATAGACCGGCCCCCTATACAAAATTTATTAACAAATCGTTAGCGTAAATGAGATTTATTTTCCGCATGCTAATAGATGCGTCTCAATTACGCTGAAAAGTTATTTTGCGAACGACGTGCGTGAAACCGCGCGTCCCTTCTTCGATACCTTCGGAATTTCCGCTGCGACCCCGGCCAGCTTTCCGGCCAGTTCATCCAGTTCGGCCTTCGTCCCCTCCGAAGAGGCGTCTCCGACCTTGGTGAGAAATTCCACAAGTCCTCCAAGCACATCCTGTGTTTCCTGCATTGCGTGCAGACCGTCTAAATCGCTCATGCGTCCCTCATGGCTATGGCGCGGCTAATATGTTGCTACTGGCAACGAATAGCAAGATAGTGCAGTAGGTCAAGCACTTGTTTAGCTTGTCTTGTTCAAGGATTGTTCAACTTTTTGACGCAACGTTTCACGGCTGAGAGGTTTCTGCATGAAAATTGTGCTGCCGCTCAATTCGGTGATCGCTTCCGTCCGCTCAAGGTCGATCGGGCCATCGCTCCCGGACATGGCAATCACCGGCGTGCCCGCATGCGCCTCCTTAAGATAATCGAGAACTTCGGTCGCATCCCCGTCGGCCAGCCAGAAATCGATCAGGATAAGATCGAAGTCGGAATTCTCGGCCAAGGCCTTGCGGGTCGCGGCGCGCGTTGTGGTGACAACAATGATAACTGACATGTCACCGAGGAATTCCTCGATCAGGTCGCAAACGGTCGGATCATCCTCCGCTAGGAGGATCTTTCGAGTTCGAGTCATCTGGGGCACTTTTTAAATTCAAGGAAATAGTTCGAATAGATCTTATAAATTGAAGCTTTTCAGCCTTAGGTAGAGATAATATGCGATCCGCGATTACTTTGATAGGGTCCTCATTCAACTTCTCGCGACCTTCCACAGTCAGGCTGACCGTCTTCGTGCGATTGTCTGCAGGGCTAATGGCCTGTTCGACATAACCGCGCGATTCCAGTGTTTTCAGGGCCCGGGCCACGGGCGCACGGGTCAGGCCGAGATACCGCGCGATCCAGCGCAATTCGTTCCGGTCCGCCGGGGTCTTGCGCAGATACCGCAGGATCGACCATTGCAACGGTTGAACCGCGCTCGACCCCTTGTCGCCATAGATGTCGCGAATCATCCGCTCAAGCAGGGTGGCGGCGGCTTCGGCCTCTATCTGGTCGGCTTGGTTCTTCATTCTTTTCCCGGAGTCCCTGGTGGTTCCATCACGTATGCGGGAGATTACGACATAAGGATGAACAGGAGGGGGCGCATTTGGTTCCTGCGCGCGCGCATATTGATCGAATCTGTCTCGAAATTTCCCCAGCCGCGCCTTTTGCTCCAAACAGGTTTCGGTCATGGCAGATCGCGCGGTCATTCCCCGTCGGAGCCGCATTTACCTTACCACGCCCGAACGTAAGCCAACAGGGCCACCGCGACGTGCGGGGTGACAACCGGAGGAGTCGTTCAATTCGAAGGGGTGGTACCACCTCCCCGGCTCGAACGGGGGACCTCCTGATCCACAATCAGGCGCTCTAACCAACTGAGCTAAGGCGGCACTGGCGCGGATCTACCGGCCACCACCGCGAAATGCAAGACCTTCGCGCCCGCAAAACCGGTGGAAATCCGAACTTACCCTGCCCCACAGGCAACTGCGCCGCCCGCCACACACACCCGCGCGCCCTTGCCCCCGGCCCCGTTCCGCGCTAGCGATACGCCCCATCACCGACGGAGAGCGCCATGGGCATCGACACAGAACGCGACATCGAGGCGAACCTGCAGATCGGTCCGACCGACAAGGGCATGGTGCGGCTCTTCGTCGAAGGCGGCGGCATGGAGATCCCCATGGATTTCACCCCCGAAGAGGCCCGCGAGATCGCCGAAGAGATCATGGCCGCCGCGAACCGCGCGGGCGGCGGCAGACCGGCCCGCAAACGCTGACCCTGCCCCGGGGGGTCCTCTGGCCCTATCCCCAGTGCGTCACCCCGCCCGGATCGCGCAGCAGATGCAGCCGCCGGGCCGCGTGGAAGGCGAATTTCCGTGTGATCACCTTGCGCCGGGCCGCTGGCAGCTTTGTCTCCGGGCCCGTGCGCAAAATCTCCGCGCCATAGCCGTCGGCGATCATCAGGCCGCTGTCCTCGGGCAGCAGTTCCGTGGGAAAGCGATCATCCACCGCCCAGAAGAACCTGTCCGCCCATTCAAGGTAGCCGTGCCACTTACCGTCCGCCATGAAATCCGCGCGTGAGGATTTGCATTCCACGATCCAGATCTCGCCCTTCGGCCCCAGCCCCATGACATCCACGCGCAATCCGCGCGCGGGCACCAGTTCTTCCACCGTGACAAAGCCAAGCTCGGCCAGATGCCGCGCCACGCCACGCGCCAGCACCTGCCCCGGCATCAGCGGCGCTGTGTGCAGGCCATCCACCCCGGTTTCATGATCGTCTCTCATGGGGCGGGAATATGAACATTACATGAACATTTTGCAAGTCCGGCAGCGGCGTCTTCTGTTTTGGTCCCACGGGCACTACCTTCAAATCTGGATAACGAGGATAAGTGCATGGCTGACCGGACCCATATGACAGAAGCCGACGCGCGCGGCGTGCGCTACGCGCGCGAGTTGCAGGGTCATCTGAGCTGGCTCGATACCTTTTCGGGCACGGCGTTGGGGGTGCTGGCGGTGGCCTCGGGCATCTATACCTACCTTGGCGTGTCATCCCTGCTGGACGACAACGGCGCCATGTCGGCCTTTGCCGCCATCGCCTATTCGGTGGCCGTGTCGGTGGGGATCTTCGTCTTCTGGTCCTACATGCTGCGGCTTTTCCCGGCGGTGCGCGGCGCGCGGGCGCGGGTCGGGCTGCTGGGGGCCATGGGCTTTGGTTCCATCGCGATCATCGCCATGTCGAGCTGGCTCAACGCGGCGGCGCTCGCCGGATCGGCGGCGGTGGAACAGCATCTCGCCAAGACGGTGCAGGATTATCAGGGCTCGCTCGAACGCGCGCATGAAATCGCCCTTTCCGCACAGGCGCTGGAGCGCGATGTCTCCCGCGTGCGCCAAAGCTTCGAGGACCTGAGCGAACAGGAAGCTGCGGGCTCGCTTTCTGGCCTTGCCGGGCGCGGGGCCGTCTTCCGCGTGCTGCGGCAGAAATCCGCGGAACTCGCGGGGTTGGAGACGCAGATCACCTCCCAGACGCCACTGGTCGCGCAGGCCTTTGCCGAGGGCAACCAGATCCTCAGCCGGATGCGCGCCCTCACGGTGGAGCCGGGGCCGGTGGAGGCGCGCTCCGTCGAGTTTTCCGAACAGGCGGTACGGCTCGCCGGGTTGATCACCCAGTTGCGCCAGCTTTCGGTGGCGCCGCTCGTCGAGCGCGCGGCACAGGATCTGGCCGCTTCTGTCGTCCTGCCCGAGCTTGACGGCGCGACGGAGGAGAACCGCGGCGCGCAGGGGGCCACCATCGCCTCCGTGCTGGAGGTTCTGGCCCAGCGCGCCGCGACGCTGGAACGCGCGGCACAGGCCGTGCAATCCATGCCGCTGCCCGCCGATACAACCTATACCCCGATTTCCAGCGCGGACGCGGTGATCCTCTATGCCCGCAACTTCGTGCCCTCATGGGCCGGGGCCATCGCCATCGACCTGCTGCCGGCGGTGCTCGTTTTCATCCTTGCGATCACGCAATCCGCTATCCGTACGGGCCGCGAGGGCGCGGCGGTCGAGGATTCGCTGACGCTGGCCGAATTGCGCGCGGCACTGGCCGCCATGCGCGAGGTTGAATTCACCCTCGGCGACCGGGAAGAACCCGAAGAGCGCTCCGCGCAAACGCCCCGCAC
>NZ_LWEX01000431.1 GCF_001634885.1 Sulfitobacter sp. HI0040
CCCCGGCTCAAAACGTGACAAATGCGCCCCCACCGCGTCAATTCACGGGCTGGGGCGCTTTTCAAAATGACAGCCGCAACATAGAGTTGCCGATAAAGAGCGCCCGCGGATCAACCGCGGGTCACCAAGGGACAAACTATGGCGCATATCATCGTCGTCGGGAACGAAAAGGGCGGTGCAGGCAAATCGACCGTTTCCATGCATGTGGCGACCGCCCTCGCCCGGATGGGGCACAAGATCAGTG
>NZ_LWEX01000432.1 GCF_001634885.1 Sulfitobacter sp. HI0040
GGGGTGCCGAAGGCGCATCTGGCGGCAATCGCCCGGATTACGCCTACCCTGCGCAGCTTGCGGCATTCGGACGGATCGCTCGCGCGGTTTCATGGCGGCGGTCGCGGGGCAGAAGGCTGGCTTGACCACGCGTTGGCNGCCNCCCGCGTGAAGCCGGCCCGGTCCGACGGGTTGTCGATGGGATATGCGCGCCTTTCCGCAGGCCGGACCAGCATCATCGTGGATGCCGCGGCACCCCCGAAAGGGGCCGCCTCCGGCAATGCCCATGCCTCCA
>NZ_LWEX01000433.1 GCF_001634885.1 Sulfitobacter sp. HI0040
CGCCTCTCGGTCCCCTTCCCCTTGGGCCGGGCGCACCACATAGCGCCCGCGCTGAACGGACCGGACCGCCGCGGTATCAGGTTTGTCCGGGCGCGACCCCGAGCATGTCATGGGACAGGGCCTAACCCGACAGCCCCGAAGGACCGATACGCCCGATGTTGCCCAGCAACTGCCGCAGGAACGAGGTGTTGCTGACAGGTGAACTGGTGACGCGGCGCGAAATCGGCACCACCCGCCCCCGATCGAGGCCGAAGCGTTCGATATTCTGCACGACGCCGTTTTCCGTAAAGCTGATGGCCAGCACTTCGCGCTCCACCTCCTGCGGGGCGAAGAAGGCTACGGTCTTGCGCCTGCTGCGTACATAATAATAGCCGCTGTTGTCCAGCACGCCCGCCGAGGCGGGCACGCCCACGGTCGCGGCCACCGTATCGCGGGTGTCCACGCCGACGGTGATCTGTTCGAGCAGGTCAGCAGGCGGGATATAGCCGTGATTCTGGTATTGTGGCGCACATCCCCCGAGGATCAGCGCGGCGCCCAGAAGGATCGCCCCCGCACGGGTTGCGTTGGTTCGTCCGGTGCTGCGCATCTGGGTCTGCCCTCTTGCCCTTGGGGGTGATGGCTTTTATCTCGCATAGCACCCCACAGGATTCAAGAAACGAAAGCAGGCCGCGCATGTCCGACACGCCTTCCCGCCCCCGGGCCGAAACCAAGACGGCGATGCGCGTCTCCGGCCTGTCGCAATCCAAGGACAACAGTTTCGCGCTGCGCCCCGACGCCGAAGAGTTGGAGGCGATTGCCCGCGAACTGGAGCTTTCGGCCTTGCGCAAGCTTTCCTTCGAAGGGCGCGTCGTCGCGCAGGGCTCCCGGGACTGGCGGCTCGAAGGGCGGCTCGGTGCCACGGTCGTCCAGCCCTGCGTCATCACGCTGGAGCCTGTCACGACGCGCATCGACGTGGACGTGGAGCGCAGCTATCTGCGCGACTACGAGGAGCCGGAGATGCCGGAGGCCGAGGTGGAGATGCCCGACGACGTCACCACGGAGCCGCTGGGCGCATGGATCGATCCGGGCGCCGTCATGCGCGAGGCGCTCGCCCTCGAAGTGCCGGACTATCCGCGCAAGGATCAGGCCGAATTGGGCCAGATGGTCCATGCGGAACCCGGCACGGCCCCCATGACGGACGAAGACGCCAAGCCATTCGCCGGGCTGGCCGGCCTGCGGGACAAGCTGAAAGGCGACGAAAGCTGAAGCGCCTGCCCTATGCGGGAATTCCTGCTTGCATCGGCCCGCGTTCGCAGTATTTTGCCGCCCTCACTCCATTTATGGTTGGACATCGTGCAGGCTTGGTCCTACACGCACGTCACGCCCGAATGGGAGTTGATCCGAAACACGGCCCGGCGCGCCCTCAGGCGTCATAGGCCCCGAAGGCAAAGGCACCAGACATGGCTGTCCAACAGAACAAAGTTTCCAAATCGCGCCGCAACAACCGCCGCGCCCACGATTCGCTCGAAGGCTCCAACCCGAACGAGTGCTCGAACTGCGGTGAACTGAAGCGTCCCCACCACATCTGCGCGGCCTGTGGCCATTATGACGACACCGAAGTCGTTGCGCTCTCCGAAGAGGTGGACCTCGAAAACGACGCGGCCTAAACCTTAACGGGCAATTCACGTCGTAATTCAGTCAGATGAGGCATTCGCACCGATGACGGCCCCGACCGATCACAGCATGGCGAAGCCCCACCGCACCCTCATATCCGTTGATGCAATGGGGGGGGATCAGGGCCCCGAGGCGGTCGTGGCGGGATGCAGCGTGTCTGCCCGTCTGAACGATGAGATTGCCTTTATCCTGCATGGTGACGAAGCCCAGCTGCGCAGTCTGGTCGAAAAGCGGCCCGAGCTGAAGGGCCGCTGCGAAATTCGCCATTCCGCGGACGTCGTGACCATGAACGACAAGCCCAGCCAGGTCGTGCGGACGGGCAAGGACACCTCCATGTGGTCCGCCATCGAATCCGTCCGCTCCGGCGAGGCGGCGGTTGCTGTGTCCTGCGGGAACACCGGGGCATTGATGGCGATATCCATGATCCGGCTGCGCAAGCTGCCGGGCGTCAATCGCCCCGCGATCGCGATTCTCTATCCTTCCGCCAATCCGCAGGAATTCAACGTCATGCTCGACGTGGGCGCCGATGTGCGCGCGGATGCCGACGACCTGATGCGCTTTGCGCTCATGGGCACGTCCTACACCCGCAACAGCATGGACATCGACCGCCCGCGGGTGGGTCTGCTGAACGTGGGCACCGAAGAGAACAAGGGCCGGAGCGAGTTGAAAGAGGCCTATGACCTCATCAAGGCGCAGGAAGACAACGCCGGGTTCGAGTTCGTGGGATTCGTCGAAGGCGGCGACATCGCGGGCGACCGGGCGGATGTGATCGTCACGGACGGTTTCACCGGCAACGTCGCGATCAAGACCGGCGAAGGCACCGCGACGATGATCGGAAGCCGCTTGCGCGAAGCCTTCCGACACTCCATCCTGTCAAAGCTCGCCTCCGTGCTCGCCTATACCTCGCTTCAGCGGCTGCGCCGCAAGGTCGACCCGCGCCGGGTCAATGGCGGCGTGTTCCTTGGCCTCAACGGGACGGTGGTGAAATCGCACGGCTCCGCCGATGCCACCGGCGTTTCGGCGGCTATCAAGCTCGCGGCGCAACTGGCGCAGAGCAAGTTCAACGACAAGCTGGCCGCCCGCGTCGCGGCGGTAATGCCAGCTGAGGAGACTGTCACATGACCATCCGCGCAGTCGTCGCGGGGGCCGGCCACTACCTGCCCGCCCGCGTCGTGGAAAACGCCGAATTCGAAAAGACACTGGATACCGATGACGCCTGGATCCGGTCCCGTTCGGGTATCGAGCGTCGCCATTTCGCGGCAGAGGACGAAACCACGTCCTCCATGGCCGCCGCCGCCGCCGACAAGGCGTTGAAGGATGCGGGATGCGCGGCCTCGGATGTGGATGCGATCATCCTCGCCACCTCTACCCCGGACCTCACTTTCCCGTCGGCAGCCACGATGGTGCAGGCCGAACTTGGCATGAACGCGGGCTTTGCATTCGATGTTCAAGCCGTCTGCGCCGGCTTCGTCTATGCGCTCGCCAACGCCAATGCGCTGATCGTCTCCGGCCAGGCGCGCCGGGTGCTCGTGATCGGGGCGGAAACTTTCAGCCGGATCATGGACTGGACAGACAGATCCACCTGCGTCCTTTTCGGGGACGGCGCGGGGGCGCTGCTGCTCGAAGCGCAGGATGCGGAAGGCACCCCGTCGGACCGGGGCATCCTCGCCACCGATCTCAATTCCGACGGGCGGTTCCGCGATCTGCTCTACGTGGACGGCGGCGTCAGCACCGGCACCACGGGTTATCTGCGGATGCAGGGGAATCAGGTCTTCCGCCACGCGGTGGAAAAACTTGCCTCCACCGCTACGCTGGCGATGGAACGCGCCGGGGTCACGGCGGATGACATCGACTGGATCGTGCCGCATCAGGCCAACATCCGCATCATTCAGGGCACCGCGAAAAAGCTGGGCCTGCCGATGGAGCGCGTCGTGGTCACCGTGCAGGATCACGGCAATACCTCTGCCGCGTCCATCCCGCTTGCGCTTTCGGTGGCGCATGGCAGCGGCCAGATCAAGCAGGGCGACCTGCTGGTGACCGAAGCCATCGGCGGCGGGCTTGCCTGGGGCGCAGTTGTTCTGCGCTGGTAGTCCGGGCGCATTTTTGCTAAATCAATGCCTAAACAGCGCCTTAGATGGCTCTGTTGTTGACTCGAAAAATTCGCGTAGCCTATGCTGCCCCCAAAAGCGGGAGTTATTATGTCCAAGAGCCTGACTCGTATGGATCTGAGCGAGGCCGTCTTTCGTGAAGTGGGACTGTCCCGCAACGAAAGCGCGCAACTCGTCGAAGCGGTGCTCGAACATATGTCCGACGCGCTGGTGAACGGGGAGCAGGTGAAAATCTCCTCCTTCGGGACGTTTTCCGCCCGCGACAAGTCCGCCCGGGTGGGGCGCAACCCCAAGACGGGGGAGGAAGTCCCGATCAACCCGCGCCGGGTCCTGACGTTCCGGCCTTCGCACCTCATGAAAGACCGGGTCGCCAGCGGCAACAAAGCCTGAGCATGGCGAAGTCAAGAGACGCCTTTCGCACGATTTCCGAAGTTGCGGATTGGCTTGGAATTCAGGCCCATGTCCTGAGGTTCTGGGAAAGCAAGTTCAGTCAGGTCAAACCGATCAAGCGGGCGGGCGGACGGCGGTATTACCGCCCCGCCGACATGCTGCTGCTGGGCGGCATCAAGAAGCTTCTGCACGAAGACGGGCTTACCATCAAAGGCGTTCAGAAGATCCTCCGGGAAGAGGGGATGAGCCATGTCGCGGCGATGTCCGGCCCGCTCGACAGTCTGGATCCCCCCGTCCAAAGCTCGGCCAGCCCGGCGGCCCCGCCGCCTGATCCGATTCCCCTGCCCGAGGAAACCGGCGTGGTGCTGAATTTCGAACCGCCCACCGCTGCCGAACCCGCGCCCGAGGCCCCTGCGGAGGAGCCGGACCTTGAGGCAATATCCGACCTGGTCGCCGCTGAGGAGGGTGAGGAGGAAACGCCCGCTGCGGATGACCAAAGCGCCACCGCCGAGGACGAAGCGGAACAGCCGACAGATGCGGCTGAGCGCGCGGACGAAGCGGAGGAACCCCTGCCGCAGGCGGAACTGCCCGCCTTCCTGCGCAATCCCATGACCACCCCGGCGGAACGCGGCGATCTGTTCGACCATGCTGAGGCCACCGCTTCTGCCGAACAGGCCGATGGCACCGATGAAGCCCCGGCGGCCGCGCCCTCCGAAGAGGCAGAGAGCAGCGCGCAGGAGCCACAGGACGCATCATTGGAAGCGCCCGAAGCGGTCGAGGTTCCACCCGCCGCGAAAGAAGCCCCCCCTTCCGAGGAGGCGGTAAAGGAAGCCGCAGAGGACGACCGCGAAACCGGGCAAGAGCCCGCGTTGGACGAACCCGAAGCAGTGCCCGACGATGCGGAGGATAGCCCGCCAGAGGCAGAAGCCCCCGCCGAACCACCGGCCCCGAAGCCCCGCAATATCGATCTCCCCCCCTTCCCGTCCGAGGAAGATATCCCGGCGCAACCCGGTGTGCTGGCCGCTGCCATGCGGCTTTCCGACCTGCCCGATGCACAGGCGCGGGCGGCGGCACCGCTGCTGGCACGGCTGCGCGATGCGCTCGACGGGATGCGCAACGGCTCGCTCCCGCGCTGAGGCGATGCAACGGGCGGCAATTCCCTCTTGCACGCGGGGTCAGATCAGGTATGAACCGCCACAAGTCGGGCTATGGCGCAGCCTGGTAGCGCGTCCGTCTGGGGGACGGAAGGTCGCAGGTTCGAGTCCTGCTAGCCCGACCAGAATACCCTCGCAAATCGCCCGCGTCCCTGCGACGCGGGCGTTTGTCATTTTGAAAGGTCCCCCATGTCAGGCGTGATCCCGAACCAGCAGATTTCGGCCATGATCGACGGGGGCGCCATTCAGGCGATCGCGCCCGTCACACCCCAACAGATACAGCCCGCTAGCCTCGATCTGCGGCTTGGCACCGTGGCCTACCGCGTGCGCGCCTCTTTCCTTGCCGGGGCGAAGGCGCGCGTCAGTGACAGGCTGGATGCCTTCGGGATGCACAGCGTCGATCTGTCCGAAGGGGCGGTGCTGGAAAAGGGCTGCGTCTATGTCGTGCCGCTGATGGAAAGCCTTGATCTGCCGAAGGACATTTCCGCCGCCGCCAACGCCAAGAGCTCGACAGGCAGGCTCGACCTGCTGACCCGGGTGATCACCGATGGCGGGGTGGAGTTCGACCGAATCCCCGCCGGGTACACCGGCCCGCTTTACGCAGAGATTTGCCCGCGCTCCTTTTCGGTGCTGGTCCGTCCCGGCATGCGCCTGAACCAGATCCGTTTCGCCCAAGGCGAGGCGCGGCTCGACGATGCGGCACTGCGCGTGCTGCACGAAAAGACGCCGCTGGTGGATGGCGACCCGCTCATCGACGATGGGCTCGGCTTTTCGGTGGATCTGCGCCTGCCGGGCACATCGCTGGTGGGATACCGGGCGAAGCCCCATACCGGGGTGATCGATCTGGACCTGATCGGCCATTACAGCCCCCGCGCCTATTGGGAAGAAGTCCACAGCGATGACGGCCAGATTATTCTGGATCCGGGCGCCTTCTACATCCTCGTCAGCCGCGAAAGCGTGACGATCCCGCCCGACTACGCGGCAGAGATGGCGCCCTTCCTTGCGATGGTGGGCGAATTCCGCGTGCACTATGCCGGATTCTTCGATCCGGGGTTCGGATACGCCCCGGCGGGCGGCGCAGGCTCCCGCGGGGTGCTGGAGGTGCGCTGCCACGAAGCGCCTTTCGTGCTGGAACACGGACAGGTCGTGGGCCGCCTGCTTTACGAGCGGATGACTGAAGCGCCGAGCCTGCTGTATGGGCAGGGCATCGCGTCAAACTACCAGGGCCAGGGCCTGAAACTGTCCAAGCACTTCAAAACTGCCTGAAGCACATTCGAAAGCGCGCGGGATCAGAACCTTCCGATCCGGCGCAGAACCTTCATCGATTGCTTGGCGCGCTGCGCGGACTGACGCGCCCGCCGCTTGTCAGCCTTCGACTCCGGCATGGGTCGCGGCTCGACGTCACCGTCCTGCCGCTTCTTGCGGTTGCCCATGCGGCTCGCTTGGTTGAAGCCCGCATCGATACCCTTGTTCACCAGCCGCCGCATCACCTGACGGATGATCATATTGATGATCGCGTTCATCTGACCCTCTCTTTCTGCCTCGATGACCAATATAGTACGTTTTGCGGCGATATTCAGGCACCCCGCCGATGACGGCGCGAAAGCCTCAATCCTCGAACAATTCGCTTTGTCCGGTGCTCGCCTCCTCCTCCGGGTCGTCGGCGCCGTCGGGCCCCGGCAGATGACCGGGGGGCGGGCGGTTCTCCAACAGTCCGGCCGAGCGGAGTTCTTTCAACCCGGGCAGGTCCCTCGCGCTTTCCAAGCCGAAATGATCGAGGAATTCCTGCGTCACGACGAAAGTCACCGGTCGGCCCGGCGTCATCTTGCGGCGGCCAAAGCGTATCCACTCCAGTTCCAGAAGCTGGTCCACCGTCCCCCGGGAAACGGAAACACCGCGGATTTCCTCGATCTCCGCGCGGGTGACGGGCTGGTGGTAGGCCACGATGGCAAGCGTTTCGATGGCCGCGCGGCTCAGCTTGCGCTGCTCCACGGTTTCCTTGCGCATCAGAAAGCCGAGGTCCGGCGCCGTGCGCAGGGCATAGGCGTCGCCCACCTTCATCAGCTGCACGCCCCTCCCCTCATAGCGCCGCCGCAGCAGCGCGATGGCTTCGCCCGCATCGCTGCCATGGGGCATCCGGGATTCCAGCTCCCGCAGGGTCACGGGTTCCGACGTGGCGAAAAGCACCGCCTCCACCATGCGTTCCTGTTCCGCCAAGGGCGGCGCTTCGAACAGACTTTGTTCCTCTTCGTCAATGTCCTGCATCACGCAGCTAATCCTTTCTGCGCAGTTCTATGGGCGCAAAGGCTTCCGCTTGGCGGATATCGAGATGCCCTTCCTTCACCAGTTCGAGGGAGGCCGCGAAAGTCGATGCCGTAGCAGAACGCCGTCGCACCGGATCGGCCCCCCAGCCGTCAGGCAGATAGCTGGTCAGGTCGGACCAGCCCCCGGCGAAACCGATAAGACCGCGCATCCGTTCGAGCGCCTGTTCCATGGTATAGACGGCATCCCTGTCCATCACGAAGGGGCGAAATTCGTCGCGGGTGCGGATGCGCGCGTAGCCCTGCATCAGATCGAGCAGGGTCGCCGTATAGGTCACGCGGCGCGTGCGCTGCATGTCCTGCGTCTGGCCGCGCGCGAAAAAGTCGCGGCCCAGCCGGTCGCGCGCCATCAACCGGGCGGCGGCGTCGCGCATGGCCTGCAACCGCTCAAGCTGAAACGCCAGATGGGCGGCCAGTTCCTCGCCGCTGGGGCCTTCGTCCGCCGGGTCGGGTGGCAAGAGAAGCCGTGACTTCAGAAAGGCGAGCCAAGCCGCCATGACGAGGTAATCCGCCGCCAGTTCAAGCCGCAGTGCCTTGGCCTTTTCCACAAAAGCGAGATACTGGCGCGCCAGTTGCAAAACGGAGATCTTGCGCAGGTCCACCTTCTGGGTGCGGCCCAGCGTCAGCAGCAGGTCGAGCGGGCCTTCGAACCCGTCCACATCCACGATGAGCGCCTCGGCGGCAAGCCGTTCGGCCACCGCGGTGCGGTCTTGCTCGAATATGGTGTCAGCCATGCGCCGCCGTTCCGCCCGTGAGCGTGGCCAGCTTGGCCTTGAGGGCGGAAATGTCAACCTCCGCCGGGGCACGGCGCGCGGCAAGCGCCCGTTCCGCGCGGGTCTGCGCTTCGGGCGTCATCCGCCCGGCGGCATCGGCTACCGCGCGGCGGTCTTCCAAGGACGCATTGCAATAGAGCGCCACGTCGCAACCTGCATTCAGTGCCGCGCGCGCAATGTCGCCGGGCGCGCCCTGAAGCGCCTTCATCGATATGTCGTCCGTCATCACGAGGTTGTCGAAACCGATATCCTCGCGGATGAGCCGCATCATCCGGGTCGACAGCGTGGCGGGGGCATCATCCAGCGCTTCGTAGACGATATGCGCGGTCATCCCCATGGGCATGTCGTTCAGCGCCCTGAACGGGGCGAAGTCCCGCGATCTCAGCGCCTCTTCCGGGGCGGTGACACGGGGCAGGTGCAGATGGCTGTCCTGCGTGGCACGGCCATGGCCGGGCATATGTTTCATCACCGGCAACACACCCGCTTCCAGCATCCCGTCCGCCGCGGCCCGGCCCAGCCGGGCGACGGTTTCGGCATCTTCGCCGTAGCAGCGGTTGCGCAGGAAGGGATGGGTTTCAGCCGTCGCCACATCGAGGGTCGGCGCGCAATTGCTGTCGATACCGACGTCGCGCAATTCCTGCCCGATGATGCGATAGCGCAGGTACATGGCTTCGGCAGCGGCATGGGCCGGGTCGCCGCCCGCCTCTTCGATGAAGGTGAGCGGCGGGGACCAATCCGTCCAATGCGGTGCGCGCAGCCGCTGCACCCGCCCGCCTTCCTGATCAACGGTAATGACCGCATCGCGGCCCACAGCCTCGCGCATGTCAGCGCAGAGCGCGCGGACCTGATCAGGTGTGTCGATATTGCGCGAAAACAGGATGAAGCCGAAAGGGTCCGCCGCACGGAAGAACGCCTTTTCCTCAGGGGTCAGGCGCAGGCTATCCGCATCCAGAATGGTCGCGCCGAAAGGCATCACCGGGTGACGACGGGGATACAATCGGCCTTTTCCGAAACCAGCGCAGAGCAGAACCGCCGCGCATCGGCGATGTCTTCAAAGCCCATTGCGCGCAGGCGGTAGAAAACCCGCCCCCCGCTCGTGGCCTTTTGCACCACGCGGTCCTTGCTGCCGAGGTAGACGGCGAAACGGCGGTTCAGCTTGTCCCACTGTTCGCGGGCGATTTCGGGCGAATCGAAGGCGCCCAGCTGCACCAGCCGGGTGCCTTTCGGGATCGTATCGGCAGGCACTTCGCGGGTGACGGCGGCGGACAGTTGGCGCGACACCGCGTCAATGGCCGCTGTCACGGCGGCATCCTCGGCAGAGAGGGAGGCTTTCACCACCATCGCCTGTGCTGCCTGCTGGGGGCGGTTGCGGGGGCGCAGCGAATTGCTCACCCCCGGGGCATTGAGCACCGCCTGGGCGACTTCCGCCTTTGCGGTTTCGACTTCCTGAACGATCTCATCCGTAACTGTGGCCACCGCCTCGGCGGTTTCTTCGGTCTCGTCATCCAAGGGCGCGATGCCGTCGGTGAGGGAGGCGACGAGTTCGTTCACGTCGCCATTCCGCAGGGCTTCGGCCACATCCGGAACGGCGGCGGAGGCGGGAATCACCTGCGCTTCTGCGGTGCCCGGCTGTGGCGCTTGTGCAACCATCGCGGGTTCAATCGGCTGGTCTTCTTCGGCAAGTTCCAGCGGTTTAGGCGCCAGTATCAGCCGGTCGGCGAACTTACCGGCGGTGCCATGCGCGGCCACCGCATTGACGGAAAGCCCCTGATGGCGGGCCAGTTGGCCTCCCGGTTCCTCGGGGCGCACCCGCATCTCCCCCTGTGCGGCGCGGACCACGGGGATGCCGCTTACGTCCCGGGCGAGCAGTTTGTACCCCCAGACGCCGATCCCCACGACAAGCGCGACCGACACCAAGGCACCGGTAAAATTCGTCAGTTTTGCCAAGGAGTTGGCCCGCGAACTTCCGGCGTCTTCATATGCCTGATGAACGCCATGCGCCCCCGCCACGGGGGAGGAATAGAAATCTGCCATCACTGCCTCGCTGCCCACCGGTCGAATCGCCACGCGGGTCTCTTGATTGAATTGCCTGCTACGGCGCGCGTGCGTTTACCGCATCTCCTGCGCCGGTGTGACTCCAAGAATACCAAGACCTGCCGCTATTACAATCGCGACGGACCGGGCCAGCGCAATTTTTGCCTGACTGGTCGCCGCGTCGCCTTCCTGCAGGAAGCGCAGCGCAGGCGTGTCATTGCCCCGGTTCCACAGGCCGTGGAAATCCCCGGCGAGTTCATAGAGGTAGAAGGCCACGCGATGCGGCTCATTGCTGCGGGCGGCGGTTTCCACCAGCCGGGGCCATTCGGCCAGTTTGCGCAGCAGCGCCAGTTCCGCCTCATGATCGAGCTTTGTCAGATCGGCCTGACGCAGAACGGCATCATCCGTGGCGATCCCCGCCTCGGCCGCCTTGCGCATGACGGAGGAGACCCGGGCATGCGCGTATTGCACGTAGAACACCGGGTTCTCGCGGCTCTGCTCCAGCACCTTGTCGAAATCGAAGTCGAGCATCGCGTCGTTCTTGCGCGTCAGCATGACAAAGCGCGTCACATCGGGGCCCACCTGATCGACGACATCGCGCAGGGTGACGAAAGTGCCCGCCCGCTTCGACATCTTGAACGGCTCACCATTCTTGAAGAGCTTCACCAGCTGCGTCAGCTTGATGTCCAGCGGCACGCGACCTTCTGACAGGGCCGAGACGGCCGCCTTCATCCGCTTGACGTAGCCGCCGTGGTCCGCGCCGAACACATCGATCAACTGATCGAAACCGCGCTGCACCTTGTCGTAGTGATAGGCGATATCCGGGGCGAAATAGGTCCAGCCGCCATCCGATTTCTTGACCGGGCGGTCGACGTCGTCGCCGTGATCGGTGGATTTGAACAGGGTCTGTTCGCGCGGTTCCCAATCTTCGGGCTTCTTGCCCTTGGGCGGCTGAAGCACACCTTCGTAGATCAGGCCCTTGGATTCAAGATCGGCCAATGCCGCTTCGATCCGGCCCGTGCCGTAGAGCGACTTTTCCGAAAAGAAGACGTCCATCTCGACGCCGAGCGCCTCGAGATCGGCGCGAATCAGATCCATCATCGCGTCGGTTGCGAAATCGCGAACCTCTTCCAGCCAGACGCTTTCGTCCTCATCGACATAGGCGTCGCCGACCTTGTCCTTCAGCGCCTCGCCCACGGCGATCAGATAGTCACCGGGATAGGTGCCATCGGGAAAGGCGACCTCCTGCCCGTGTGCTTCGAGATAGCGCAGGTAGACCGACCGGGCGAGCACATCGACCTGTGCGCCGCCGTCGTTGATGTAATATTCGCGCGTGACGTCAAAGCCTGCGTAATCCAGCAAAGACGCCAGGGCATCGCCGAAGACCGCGCCCCGGGTATGGCCCACATGCAGCGGCCCCGTGGGGTTGGCCGAAACATATTCGACGTTGACCGACACCCCCTGCCCCAGCGCGCTGCGACCGAAATCGGTGCCCGCTTCCAGCACACCCCCCGCGACCTGTTGCCAGACCGAGGGCGCCAACCGCAGGTTGAGGAACCCGGGCCCGGCCACCTCGGCAGAGGTGATCCGCTCATCCGCCGTGAGCCGGGTGCTGAGGGCTTCGGCGATGTCGCGCGGCTTCATTCCGGCAGGCTTGGCGAGCACCATGGCGGCATTGGTCGCCATGTCCCCGTGGGCCGCGTCGCGCGGCGGCTCAACGGTGATCGCGTCAAAGCTGAGGTCCACGGGCAGTGCGTCCTGCGCTACCATCTGTTCCAGCGTGGCCACCACCAGCGCGCGAATGTCGGCAAATAGGTTCATGTCGGATATCCTTGTCTCGCGCCCCTGTATCATCTGGGCAGGCACGGTCAATCAAGGGCGGGATGGAAGACGCGGGCGGGAAGGACGGTTCAGGCCGATGCGGCAGTCATTTCGGCGGGCGGGCTTTCATCGCTCTGCTGGGTGGCAAAGGGGCCGTCTGCAATGTGAACGGTGCCGCTCGCAATCGTGCGCCCGGCCTTGCCGCAGAGCAGCAGCGCCATTGGCAGCACCCGGTCGGCACGGTCCTCGGGTGCGCGAAGGTTGTGTACCCGCACCCCGTGCCGCGACAAGGCCGCTGCCAGCCCCGTGCCGGCCTCCTCTACCGCGGCGCAGAGGGCCCGCGCATGCAGGGCGAGTGGATCGGCAGGCTCCGCCATGATGGAGATGAGCGCACCGGATCCCGCGGCCAAACCCCGGCCCATGCTGCGCATCAACGCCGTCAGCGCGGTGATCTGCCCATCGATACCGACCTCCGGGTCCAGTGGCAGCAGGTTGACCACCGCATGCAGCGGCTCGTCGCGCCACGCCTTTCGCAAAAGGCGCAGGCGCTGCCGGTCTTCCGGCTCGATCACGAGCGTTTCGATAAGATCAGGCTCATGCCGGGCAAGCGTTCTGAGCGCGTGTTCCCCCTGCCCCATCGCGATCACGCGGGCGCCGCCATCGGCCAGTCGGCGGACAAGCTGCGGCCCCGGGCCAAGCGGCGCCTGCAGCACCGCAACCGTTCGGTTCCTGAGATCGGCAGCTTCGGTCATGCAACGTCCTGCGAAGGAAAGCGCCGGGATGTTCCGGCAGGGGCGGAGCGGTCGGGTCGCCGACCATGGCACAGCCTAGCACGGGCCCGCGTTACCCCCAAAGAGGACTCAACCCTTTCAGGTGCCGGACCGTGGAATTCAACCGCCGTGCGACAGGATGGACTGCGCGTCCTCCGCCCCGAAAAGACGCGCATGTTCCTGCAGGGCGAAACGGTCCGTCATGCCGGCGATATAATCGGCCACCATCCGCGCCAGCGCCTGACGGTCGGTGCCTGCGGCGGCGATCTCTTTCACCCAATGGCGCGGCAGCAGATCGGGCCGGTCCAGAAAGAGCGGAAAGAGCGCCTCGATCACCTGTGTCACCTCGGCGCGCTTCGCCATGACGCTGGGGGCGCGGTACATACGTTCGAAAAGAAAGCGCCTGATGTCGCGCAGATCCCGCCAGATGGGATCGGAGAAGCGGATCACGGGATAGCCCAGATGCCGGATATCCGACGCTGAATTGGCACCGGATTTTTCCAGCAGCCCGCGCGATGTCTCGATCACGTCAGAGACCATCATACCAAAGACCCGGCGCAGGGCCTCATGCCGCCGGCGGTAGGGTTCCAGCCCGGGATAGGCCGCATCGACCTCGGCATAGGCCGTCCCCACCATGGGCAGAGCGGCGATTTCGTCATCCGTGAAGAGGCGCGCGCGCAGACCATCGTGGAGATCGTGGTTATTGTAGGCGATATCGTCCGACAGCGCGGCCACCTGCGCCTCAGCACTCGCATGGGTATGCAATTCCAGATCGTGCCGTGCGTTGTACCGCGCCAGCGCATGGGGCAATTCCCCGGTAACGGGGCCATTGTGCTTGGCGATGCCCTCCAGCGTGTCCCACGTCAGGTTGAGCCCGTCGAACTCGGCGTAATGCCGCTCCAGCGAGGTGACGATGTGGATGGCCTGCGCGTTATGGTCAAAGCCGCCGTAGGGCTTCATCAGCGCATGCAGCGCATCCTCGCCGGTGTGGCCGAAGGGCGGATGGCCCAGATCATGGGCCAGCGCCACCGCTTCGGTCAGTTCCGAATTCAGCCCCAGCGCCCCGGCGATCGTGCGCGCCACCTGCGCCACTTCGATCGAATGGGTGAGCCGCGTGCGGAAATAATCGCCTTCGTGCTCCACGAAGACCTGCGTCTTGTGCTTCAGCCGCCGAAAGGCCGAGGCGTGAATGATCCTGTCCCGATCCCGCTGATAACAGGAGCGGAAGGTGCTTTCCTCCTCCGGTACCAGCCGTCCCCTGGCCAGCGCCGGATCAGAGGCATAGGGTGCGCGCATTGCCGCCGGTCCTTGTCGCCTGTCCTGCGGGTTTCTATATTGCAAGGACCAAGCGATTGAAACCGCAGCCTCGGAGCCTTTCTGATGAACCTTCCGCCCAAAGTGACCTCCCGCGCGTTCGAACGGCTGGCCGAGATCGGCGCCGCAGGCGAAGGCAAGGCCCTGCGCGTCGCCGTCGAAGGCGGCGGCTGTTCCGGTTTCCAGTACGACATCGCGCTGGATGAGCCGAAGGACGATGACCTCGTGCTCGAAGGCGGCGGCCAGAAGGTCGTGGTGGATTCGGTTTCGCTGCCCTTTCTGGCCAATGCGGTCATCGACTTTTCCGAAGAACTTATCGGCGCGCGTTTCGTGATCGACAATCCGAACGCGACCAGCGCCTGCGGCTGCGGTACGTCGTTTTCCATGTAAGTCTGCCCTCCGGCACCGAAGGGCTGCCGCGACGATCACGCGGCGCGAGGGATCCGTGCGAAGCGCGCAAAGAATTCCGCGAACCGTGGCGATGAACCTTCGGCCCTTTGCAGCAAATCCTGCCCTTCGCGCGTAAGCTCCGGCGACAGGGTGCGTTTCATCACATGCCAGTCCCCGCCCCGGGCGTTGCCCTGATCATAGAGACAGCGAGAGATTTGCCGCAGGATGCCGGGCGGCTCTTGTGGTGCGCGGACCGTCAGCGGGCCGCCCGCAAAGGATCGCGCGAAAGCAGGCGCACCCTTCTGGCGGAGCAACCAGCCCGTTACCAACCATGGATGATAATCGTCCTGCCCCGACGGTTCATGCAGCGGCAAACAGCGCATCGCCCCATGGGCGCTATCCACCTCCTGTTCCCAGAACGGATCAGGCACGGCCCCCGCATGGCGCAGCGCGAGGCAGACCTCGGCCAGCAGATCGTGGTCCCGATCCAGCAGCGCCAGAAGGCCGAGATCATCGAGATTGGCAAACGCCTCCGGCGGCAGGCCCGGATCACGGCGGCCATAGTCAGACAGATAGAAAACGATATGGGTCAGTTCATAGGCCGCCTTGCGGTTGGGTACGGCAAACCCGCCCCGTGCCCCTGCGAATTCCAGCAATCGCTGGCGCAGAGCCGCATCTCCGTCCAGATCCAGCCGGCGCGACAGCAACCGCTGCGCTTCGCCGCGTTGCAGGTCGGAAAGCTCCGCAAGGGGGGAGCGGTTGCGGGCGGCCTGCGCACAAAGCGCTGCGCCATGGCCGCCGCCCATCCCCAGATCCTCCAGATCGAGGCAGATGGACAGGATGAAGCGATAATACTGCGGAAAGAACTCCAGATAGGCCGGCGCCCTGTCATAGAAGGCGGCATAGGGCGACAATGCTTCCGCCGGGATGGCCCCGCCGGTGCTTGCCAGCATGCCCAGAAGTTCGGCGTTTTCCTTGAGCCAATAGACATCGTCCCGCGGCTGGCGATGATCCGCGAAACTGCGCAGCAGCGCGGCAAAGGTGTCTTGCGCACCGCATACCCTTGGTTGCGCCAGGAAATTCGCATGGATGACGTTGGACATGGCAGCTTTCTCTTCCGGCATGGGAAGGCGCGCGCCGAACGCGCCCCCCGGGGTGACATGGCCTCAGCAGCTGGTCGTGAAAAGCGCCACGCCGTCGCCGTCGAAAGCGGACCGGCCCGATTCAATACAGCTTGTGGTGTAGAGCGCGGTACCCTGCCCCGCGGCCATCCGGGGCCCACAACTGGTGGTGAAAAGCGCCGTCCCGCCCCCGTCGAGTATCGACGAACTGCGGGGGGCGGAGCCCGAAGTGAAGAGATGCCCCCCCGCACCGCTGTGCGTGTCGGGGAGGGAAACGGGTGTGTCGAGGTCAATGGAACGAAGAGCGGACATGTTGGGAACCTTTCCTGCTGTTTGGCGTTGTCGTTTCGCACCAATAGCCTTGCAGCTGACGCTCGCACCGCAAGAAAACAGTAGTTAAGGTATTGTTAATTAGAGAAAATATGGCATTAACCATAATCGCAACCGGTTGATTCCGGTTGCGAACCCAAAGTTGTCCACATTATCTAAAATTGTATATATCTGGATATATTCTATACATAGGTGCATCAGGTAAGGCCGCCGCATGGCAGGGGCGACTGGCTCCCACAAGCTTGGCACGCGAATCGCCGCCTTGTATCCGAGGGTGCGATGCGGCATTGCTGGGCCTGAACTGACAGGACCGCCCCCATGAAGATCGCTACCTTCAACATCAACGGTATCAAGGCCCGCGCGACCGCCCTGCCCGACTGGCTGGACGAAGCGCAGCCCGATGTCGTCCTGCTGCAGGAAATTAAATCAGTTGACGAAGGCTTTCCGCGGGAATTGTTCGAAGACCGTGGCTATAACGTCGAAACCCACGGCCAGAAGGGCTTCAACGGGGTGGCGATCCTCTCGAAATTGCCGTTGGAGGATGTGAGCCGCGGCCTGCCCGGGGACGATGCCGACGAACAGGCGCGCTATATCGAGGCAACGATTGTGGGCGACAAGGATGCGCTGCGGGTCTGCGGGCTTTACCTGCCAAACGGCAACCCGGCGCCCGGCCCCAAGTTCGATTACAAACTCGCCTGGATGGCCCGGCTGAAAACCCGGGCCGAGGCGTTGTTGGCGGCGGAAACGCCCTTCCTGATGGCGGGCGATTACAACATCATCCCCCAGCCCGAAGACGCGGCCAACCCCGAAGCGTGGCGCGAGGATGCGCTGTTCCGGCCAGAAGCCCGCCGGGCGTTCCGGGAGCTGCTGAACCTCGGGCTGACGGATGCGTTCCGCGCCCGCGAGCCCGGCCCGGGGCATTATTCCTTCTGGGATTATCAGGCGGGCGCATGGAACCGGAACCACGGGATCCGGATCGACCATCTGCTGCTGTCACCCTATTGCGCGGACCGGCTGGTGGAGTGCCGGATCGACCGCGAAGTGCGGGGCCGCGACAAACCGTCGGACCACGTGCCGGTCTGGGCCGAGCTCGATATCTGACGGGGCCCCTGCCCGGTCAGGCTTCCAGTTCGGCGTCCCAGTAAAGGAAATCCATCCAGCTTTCGTGCAGATGGTTCGGGGGGAATTTGCGGCCGATGTTGCGCAACTCCTCCGCTTCGGGATGACGGGGCGGTTTGCGCAGGGACATGCCCGTGCGGTGCAACGGCTTCGATCCCTTCTTCAGGTTGCAGGGTGAACAGGCCGCCACGACGTTCTGCCAGCTTGTGACACCGCCACTGGCGCGCGGCACCACGTGATCGAAGGTCAGCTCCCCCCGCGCGCCGCAGTACTGGCAGCGGAATTCGTCCCTCAGAAAAAGATTGAAGCGCGTGAATGCCACGCGCTTCATCGGTTTTACGTAATCCTTCAGCACCACGACGGAAGGAATTTTCAGTTCGGTACTGGGGCTTCGGACGACATCTTCGTACTCGGCCACGATATCGACCCGGTCGAGCCACTTGGCCTTGATCGCTTCCTGCCAGGGCCAGAGCGACAGTGGATAGTAGCTCAATGGCCGGTAATCCGCGTTGAGCACCAGCGCCGGGCGGTGCCGCAGGCCCGCAGGGTTTCGTGTGAATTCCGTCCTGAAATTGCCGTCCATCTGTCAGCCGCTCCTGCCCGGTTAACTTCCACTATATATTGTGGTCGAAGTCTGGCAAGCCAAAGATGTGCCCCGTATTTTGCCTGCGCTGATGGCCGCATCCAGGTGTGGCGCGGCTTCGTTTCGTGCTGCGACAAGCCGCTGACAGAAGCAGGGCGGAATGATAGGATCACTGCTATGGAAAAGCCCGATCTGCCCGCCGCACCGGCCCCGAACGCGATCCTCGAAGCGGCGATTTACGCCAATGATCTGGATGCCGCGCGGGCCTTCTACGAAGACCTTCTGGGCCTGCCCCTGTTCCAGCATGTGGAAGGGCGGCATATGTTCTTCGCGCTTGGCGCCTCCGTCCTGCTGGTGTTTGACCCCGCCCGCACCAGCCATTCACCGGAAAACCCGCGCATGCCGGTTCCGCCGCATGGGGCGACGGGGCCGGGGCATGTGTGTTTCGCGATGAACAAAGAAGAGATCGACGCCATGCACCGGCGGCTGGAGGCAGCCGGTGTGCCCATCGATACCGCCTTCGACTGGCCCAACGGGGCGCGCTCGCTCTATGTGCGGGACCCGGCAGGCAATTCGGTCGAATTCGCCGAACCCTGGCTCTGGGACGATCAGAAACCCGGTTAAAGGCCCAGCTTGTCGCGCATGAAGGCCAATGCCACCGACAGCCCATCGGGCGCGATGCCGTGGCCCGTTCCCTTCATCACATGGGCATAGACATCCTGCCAACCCGCCTCCTGCAGCGCTTCGGCGGCCTGCGGCAGGGACTGCGGCGGCACCACATCGTCCGCGTCGCCATGCACCAGAAGGACGGGCGGGCGCACCCGCGCCTCTTCCTTCAACGTTTCGGGGGAAAGCAGCCGACCGGAAAAGGCGACGATGCCCGCCACCGGGTCTTCGCGCCGGGGTGCGACATGCAGGGCCATCATGGTGCCCTGCGAAAAACCGAAGAGCACAACCTGCTCCGGCAATACATCCTCGTCCACCATCAATGCGTCGAGAAAGGCGTTCAGGTCATCGACGGCGCGCACCATCCCGCGCTCGGCCTCTTCTTCGGAGGAATTATCGATCCAGGGGATCGGAAACCACTGAAACCCCATGGGTGCCCCGGCGCAGGCTTCGGGCGCGTCGGGTGCCACGAAAAGGGTGTCGGGCAGATGTTCGCCCAGCGGATCGGCCAGCCCCAAAAGGTCCGCGCCGTTTGCCCCATATCCATGCAGAAAAACGACGACGGACCGGGTTTCCCCCGATTTCGGCTCGCGGCGCTCTGCGTTCAATACCCTTGTCATGCAATACCTTCCCGTTTGCTGCTCACCCGGTAGTAAGCAAAGAGAAGGCGGGCTGCAACGGCCCGCCAAGGCGACCAATGGGCCGCCATCCGGGCGAGTGCCGCAGGCGTGGGGCGCGCCTCCAGTTCAAAGAGCGCCCTCGCGGCCTCCTGCAGGGCCAGATCGCCGGGGGCGAAGACATCGCGGCGGCCCAGCGAGAACATCGCGTATACCTGTGCGGTCCACGGCCCGATCCCCGGCAGCGCGGTGAGCGTTTCGATCACCCCCGCATCCGGCAAATGGGCCAGCGCGTCGAAATCTATGCCCGCTTCGGACAGCGCAAGCGCATAGCGTATCTTCTGCCGGCTCAACCCGGCGGCGCGCAGCCCCTCCTCCCCCGCCTGCAAGATCGCCTCCGGCGCGATCAGCCCGGCCTGCTCCATCCGGCCCGATATCGCGCTTGCCGAGGCGACGGAGACCTGCTGCGAGACGATTGCCCGGAGCAACGCCTCGAACCCCGCGGGCCGCAGCCGCAGGGGCAGCGGGCCCGTCGCCCTGAGCGCATGGTCGAAGCGCGGCTCGCGGGCCGCCAGCCATTGTGCGCCTTCAGCCACATCCGCATCGCAGGTGATCAGACGCCCGACACTCACAGCGCCCGCGCCCACGCAAGCGCTTCGGCTGTGGTGTGCACCACCGGCGCGCCCGGGGGCAGCGGCGGCGGATCGACGAGCAATACCGTGAAGCCAAGCGCCGCCGCCGCGTCGAGCTTCGACCGGCTGGCCAGCCCGCCGAGGTTGCGGCAAATCAGAACGTCCACTTGCAGCTTGGTGAAAAGCGCCATTTCCTCCGTCACCGAAAAAGGGGGCGAACCGAAGACCGGAGTAACGAAGTCAAAGGGGGGCACTCTGTCATGCCTCCTTGTCTGGCGCAGAAGCAGCATCGATCCGGGGAAATCCGCATATTCCTGCAGGCTGGCCCAGCCCGTCGCCGAGAAAACGCGCGCCCCGCGCGGGATCAGCGGCAATGCCTCCGCGATCGCCGCGACCCGGTGCCAGTGCGGGCGCGCCCCGGTTTCCCAAGGCAGCCGCCGCAGGCTGAGACAGGGCAGGCCCAGCAGCGCGGCGGCCCCGTGGGCCTGTGCCGCCTGCTGCCCGTCGAACGCATGGCCCGCATCGAGAATGGCGCCGATATCGTGGTGTTGCAGGTAATCCGCCATCGCCTGCGCATCGGCAAAACGGCGCAGCTCCACCCCGGTATCGGGGCCGGAGCCTGCGTTACGGGGCCGTTCAGCCGCCAGAACGTGAATCCTTTGCGGCAGGCGCATCAGGTCGGGCCGCAAAGCCTGCGCTTCGGCGCTGCCCGAAAGCAATAACAGGGCTGAACGATCCTTCATCGCCGGCGATATTGCGGTGCACTCCGCCCGTGCGCAAGGGCTTGCCCCGCCCTCAGGCCGGGGATACGGATTTGCCATGGAAATGGAAAACGACAGCCGCGCCCGGCGCAACGTCGGCGTATTGGTGGCCGCGCAGGCCTTTCTGGGTGCGCAGATGCCGATGATCTTCGTCATCGGCGGTCTTGCGGGTACGTCGCTGGCCGGAAACCCCTGTTTCGCAACCCTGCCCATTTCCATGATCGTGCTCGGTTCCATGCTGGCGGCCACGCCCATTTCCGCGATCATGCAGCGCTTCGGACGGCGCGCGGGCTTTCTGCTCGGCACGCTCGGTGGTGCGGCGGGGGGCGCGATCGGGGCCTACGGGCTTTATACCGCCTCCTTTCCCGTCTTCCTGCTGGGCAGCCTGCTGACGGGCATCTACATGTCCGCTCAGGGTTTCTATCGCTTCGCGGCGGCTGACACTGCCTCCGAAGCCTTTCGGCCCAAGGCGATTTCATATGTCATGGCGGGTGGGCTCGTATCGGCCATTATCGGGCCGCAGGTCGTGAAGCTGACGGCAGAGGCCTATGTGATCCCTTTCTTCGGGACCTACCTTGCCGTTATCGCGGTCAACCTGCTGGGCAGCGCACTTTTCTTTTTCATCGACATTCCGCGCCCGCCCGTCCCTGCACAGGACGCGCCCCGGGGCCGCAGCCGGATGGAGCTGCTGCGCACGCCGCGCGTCGCCGTGGCGGTGATCTGCGCCATGGTGTCCTATGCGCTGATGAACCTCGTGATGACCTCCACGCCGCTGGCGGTGGTGGGTGCAGGCTACGACGTGGGCCATGCCTCCGACGTGGTGACGGGCCATGTGCTGGCGATGTTCGCTCCGTCCTTCTTCACCGGGCATCTGATCGCGCGCTTCGGAGTCGAACGGATCATGGGGCTCGGCATCGCGATCCTTGCGGGCGCCGGTATCGTGGCGCTGGCGGGCGTGGCACTGCCGAACTTCTTCGTCGCGCTGATCCTGTTGGGTCTGGGGTGGAACTTCGGCTTCATCGGCGCCACCACCATGCTGGCGGGCGCCCATGCGCCGCATGAACGGGGCCGGATGCAGGGGCTGAACGATTTCATGGTCTTCGGCGGGGTGACACTGGCCTCGCTCGCCTCGGGCGGGTTGATGAATTGTTCGGGCGGCACTGCGGCGCAGGGCTGGGCCGCAGTCAACCTCGCGATGATCCCGTTTCTGGCGCTGGCGGGGGGATCGCTGATCTGGCTAGTCCTGCGACCCCGGGATGAAGCGGTGGCCAGATAACGTCGGGACAGCGCAGGGGGCTTTGCCCCCCGGGGCCTCCGCCCCGCCCCCCAAAGTATTTTCAGATCATGAGAAGAAGGCTACCAACCGCCGGTCGCGGCCCTGAGCGCCAGCCGCCATGGCGAGAGGCGCGCCTCCTGCGGCTGTGCCAACAGGTGTTCGGGATCACGGCGGGCCTGCCGAAGCGTATGATCCGCCGCCATCGCGGGCCAGAGCGCGGGCGCGGCACTTGCGGGCAGCAGCGCGCGATTCCGGCGGGCGCGGCGCAGAGCCTCCGACGCCGTATGGGCGAGCGACTGCACGGTTTCGGCGGCGGGTTCCGCGAGCGGTTTGCGGCCTTCCGCCCGCAGGACTGGCGCGGCGCGCAACCATGCGGCGATACCGGCGGCATGGGCGGTGAGGCGTACGATCGCCTCAGCCTCCGGCGGGGCGCCGAGTGACCGGGCCGCGACCCACATGAGGTGCCCGGAAGTCTGATCGATATACCGCTCGAAATGGGCAGCGTCCTCGAAGGCGTCGCGATAGATGTCCCAACGGCGGGCGGCGGTGAGTTCATCCAGCAGGCGGGCGTCCTCTGCCGACAGGACCCGAGCGAGCGGGGTCGCGACCTCGTGCCGGCGAACGGGCTTTCCTTCGGCGATCTCCTCGCAGACATCGCGCCACCATTGCAGGCGCATCTCGGCAATCATCGATTCCCGCGTCACGCGCGGTGCGCGCGCCACTTCGGCGTTGAAGGCATAGAGCGGGAAGAGCTTTGCCCGCGCGGCCACCGGGGCCGCCATCGCGGTACGAAAGCGGATCGGATCGGCCCGTTCCACCAGCGCGGCACAGGCGACAAGATCGGCGTCAAACGTCATGCGGGGCGCGCGACGGTGAGCAGATAGCCGAAATCGCCGCCTTCCCGGCGCCAGAGGTCGACCTCCGCCTCCGTCTCATCCAGAAGCGCCCCAAGCGCGGCATCCGCTTGCGGGCGCAACGTGGCGATACGCTCCATGAGCGGGGTGTAATATGCCTCCCACGCGGCGGAGCCGAGACGTCGGGAGCCCATCACGTGGTATCCCGCTTCCTCGACCTGCCGTGTGATGCCTGCCTCATCCGTCATGCCGGGGTATTCCGACCAGAATTCGCGCGCCCGCACCGAAGGCTCATTCGTGAACCAGCAGGGTTCCGAGAAGACCACGACACCGCCCCGGGCCAGCGACCTGCGCCAGCCCTTGAGCGCCGCGCCGATCCCGAGGAAATAGACCGCCCCCGCGCACCAGATCATGTCATGCGGGTTCATGATGCGGGCCATGTCGGCCTGCAGCACCGTAACGCGCGGATCGTCCCCCCACGCCACACGCGCGGAGGCTATGAAATGGGCCGTCTTGTCCAGTGCGGTCACATGGCCGCGCGGCGCGGCATCGAGGAGCGCCGCGATGTCGCCGCCCGGCCCGCAGCCCACATCCGCAATGCGCGCATCGGGCTGCAGACCCGCAACACCAGACGCCCAGGCCACATCCGCAGGCTCACCCGGGCCTTCACGGGGCAAATCCCGGTGCAGGGTAAAGAACGCGTCCTCTGGAGGCGTCATGCCGCGCCGTCCCGGATCAGTTTCCAGCGGATCGCATCCAGCAGTGCCTCGAAAGAGGCATCGACGATATTGGCGCTGACGCCGACGGTGGACCAGCGATGGCCGTCACCGTCCTCGCTGTCGATGATGACGCGGGTCACCGCTTCGGTCCCGCCCTGGGTGATGCGCACCTTGAAATCCACCAGCCGCATGTCTTCCAGCAGCGCCGAATACTGCCCGAGATCCTTCGCCAGCGCCTTGGAGAGGGCGTTGACAGGGCCGCGGTCGCTCCCGTCCTCGTCCATGCTTTCGCTGACCGAAAGGCGCTTTTCCCCGTCGACCTTCACGACGACAACCGCCTCGCTGAGGCTGACCATGCGGTCGTACTTGTTCTTGCGGCGCTCAACAGTCACCCGGTAGCGCTTGACCTCGAAGAGATCGGGCATCCGGCCAAGGGCCTCGCGCGCCAAGAGCTCAAAGCTGGCCTGCGCGGTATCGTAGGAATAGCCCTGCCCCTCGCGGGCCTTCACCTCTTCGAGAATACGCGCAAGGGCCTGGTCGCCCGGCGCCACCTCCAGCCCCGCGCTGGCCAGCCGGCGGCGCAGGTTCGATTGCCCCGCCTGATTGGACATCGGGATGACGCGGGCATTGCCGACAAGACCCGGGTCGATGTGTTCATAGGTCGAAGGATCCTTGAGGATCGCGCTGGCATGTAGGCCCGCCTTATGCGCAAAGGCCGACGAGCCGACAAAGCCCGCCTGTTTCATCGGTACCCGGTTCAGGATCTCGTCCAGCATGCGGCTGGTGCGCGTCAGCCCGGCCAGCGCCTCGCGGCTCACCCCGGTCTCGAACCTCTCCGCATAGGGTTCTTTCAGCATCAGGATGGGAATGAGCGCGGTGAGGTTCGCGTTGCCGCAACGCTCCCCCAGACCGTTCAGCGTGCCCTGTATCTGCCGCGCGCCCGCATCCACCGCCGCCAGCGTGCAGGCGACGGCGTTTTCGGTATCGTCATGGGTATGGATGCCCAGCCGATCCCCGGGAATGCCCGCCGCGATCACTTCGCCGGTGATGCGCCCGATCTCGGACGGCAGGGTGCCGCCGTTGGTATCGCAAAGCACGATCCAGCGCGCGCCCGCCTCCAGCGCGGCCCGGACGGTGGCCAGCGCATAGCCTTGGTTCGCGCGATAGCCGTCAAAGAAATGCTCCGCATCGAACAGGGCTTCGCGACCTTGCGCGACCAGATGCGCGACCGAGCGGGCGATGTTCTCTGTATTCTCTTCCAGTTCGATGCCCAGCGCAGTGCGCACCTGAAAATCATGGGTCTTGCCCACCAGACAGACGGATGGGGTCCCCGCGTTGAGCACGGCTGCGAGGATATCGTCATTCTCCGCCGAGACGCCCGCGCGTTTGGTCATACCGAAGGCGGTCATCGTGGCCCGCGTTTTCGGGACCGCATCGAAAAAGGCGCTGTCCGTCGGGTTGGCCCCGGGCCAGCCGCCTTCGATGTAGTCCACGCCCAGCGCGTCGAGCGCCGCCGCGATGGCGAATTTCTCATCGGTGGAAAACTGCACGCCCTGGGTCTGCTGCCCGTCGCGCAGCGTGGTGTCGTAGAGATAGAGGCGCTCGCGGGTCATCTGAGAGCCTCGAGCTTGTCGGGATCGAAATGTTCGAGCTTTTCGAAGGCCGAATTGGCTTCCGCGGTATCCAACACCTTGATACCGGCAGCCAGAAGACCATCACGGATGGCGTCGGCTTCAGCGAAGTCACGCGACTGCCGGGCGGTCTTGCGGCGTTCAAGGAGGATCAGCAGCGTTTCCTCCTGCGCCGGGGTGAAGGCATCCGAGCCATCGTCCTCGCCGGCCCAAGCCGGCACGTCATTCCCCAGCAGTCCAAGCATCTGCAGGGCCGCGGCAAGACCCGCGGCATCACCCTCTCCCGCCAGGCGATGACATTCTGTCAGTGCCGCGTGCGTGTTCAGATCATCTGCCAGATGCGCCAGCAGCGGGCCGGACACCTCCCCCGCTACGGTGCCATCCACCTGCGCGTACCACTTCCGCAAAACGCGCGCGGCCTCGTCCCGCTTCTTGTCGGTCCAGTCCATGGGCTTGCGGTAATGCGTGCTCAGCATCACGAAGCGAATGACCTCTCCCGGTACGCCGTCATCCAACAGGTCGCGCACGGTAAAGAAGTTGCCGAGCGATTTGGACATCTTCCTGCCCTCGACCTGCAGCATCTCGTTATGCATCCAGATGTTGGCAAAGTCGTGCCCCGCGCATTTCGACTGCGCGATCTCGTTCTCGTGATGCGGAAACTGTAGATCGATCCCGCCGCCATGGATGTCAAAGCGCGGCCCCAGTATCTCATGCGCCATGGCGGAACATTCGATGTGCCAGCCGGGCCGCCCCCTGCCCCACGGGCTGTCCCAGCCGGGCGTCGCCGCATCAGACGGCTTCCACAGAACGAAATCCATCGGGTCTTCCTTGTAGGGCGCGACCTCGACCCGCGCGCCCGCGATCATGTCGTCGACCGACCGACCCGACAACGCGCCATAGGCGTCGAATTCCCGCACGCGGAACAGCACATGCCCCTCGGCCTCGTAGGCATTACCTCGCGCGATCAATCCTTCGATCATGGCAATCATCGACCCGACGTAGGCCGTGGCCCGGGGCATGTGATCGGGCTCCAACGCACCGATGGCCGCCATATCCTGCAGGAACCAGCCAATCGTCTCCTCGGTGATCTCGCCGATCTCGCGGCCGCTCTCTGCGGCGCGGGCGTTGATCTTGTCGTCGACGTCGGTGAAGTTGCGCACATAGGTGACGTTTTGCGCGCCGTACACCTGCCGCAACAGCCGATAGAGAACGTCGAACACAATCACGGGGCGCGCATTGCCCAGATGCGCCCTATCATAAACCGTGGGACCACAGACATACATGCCCACCTGTCCCGGCGTGATGGGGGCCAGCACCTCCTTGCGGCGGTGGGCGGTATTGTAGAGCGTGATCTGCGGGTCGTTCTGCATGGGTCGTCCTTGCGCGGGCGGTTACGCGGGTCTGGCGCGGGCTTGGCACATTTTTGTCGGGAAGAAAATGACGACGCGCCGCCCGCAGAAAGGCTCAGCGGCAAATGGAGGGGGAAATCAGGGAAATCCGGTGCATGGTCATGCCCTTGCATAGCAACTGCGCCCGGCCCCGCCAAGCCCGGACGATTGACAATCGCCAGCCGCTCTGCGCCCCTGCGCGCGACAAATTACAGGAGGCCGACATGAACATATCGACACGGATCACCGGGCTTCTGGGCGGCGGCTCGGACGGTTGGGGCGTCTTCAACCGCGCCCGCGCGATGATCGCCCAAGGCATTCCCGTCACCGAACTGACGATCGGAGAGCATGACATCCGCACGGCAGCCCCCATCCTGCAGGACATGCACCGCGCCGCGATGGCGGGCCACACGGGCTATGCCGCCGTGCCGGGCACCGCCCATCTGCGCGACACCGTGGCCCAGCGGGTCGAGGCGCGCACCGGCGTGCGCACGACGCGCGACAACGTGGTGATCACGCCGGGCGGGCAATCGGCGCTCTTCGCGGCCCATGCCGCGACCTGCGACCCGGGCGACGTGGCGCTCTACCTCGATCCCTACTATGCGACCTACCCCGGCACGATCAGGGGCGTCTCCGCCATTCCCCGCGCGGTACCGACCCGGGCGGAGGATGCGTTTCAACCCCGCGCCGCCGATATCAACGCGGCCGCCGAAGGCGCGGTCTCGCTGTTGATCAACACGCCCAACAACCCCACCGGCGTTGTCTATTCGCGCGAAACGCTCGAAGGCATCGCAGACGTCTGCAAGAAACGCGACCTCTGGCTCATCTCGGACGAGGTCTATGACACGCAGGTCTGGGAAGGCGAGCACCTGTCGCCCCGCGCCCTGCCCGGCATGGCGGAACGCACGCTTGTCGTTGGCTCCATGTCCAAATCCCACGCCATGACCGGCTCGCGCTGCGGCTGGATCGTAGGGCCGGAGGACGTGGTGCATCACCTCATCAACCTCGCCACCCATACGACCTACGGTGTGCCCGGCTATATTCAGGATGCCTCCGTCTTCGCACTGACTCAGGGCGCTCCGCTCGAAGCCGAAATCGCCGAACCTTTCCGCAGACGGCGCGCATTGGCGCAGGAAATCATCGCCGCGCAGAACACGGTCTCGCTCGTACCGGCGCAGGGGGCGATGTACCTGATGCTCGATATCCGGGCCACGTGGCTTTCGGGCGAAGCCTTCGCCGAAGCGCTTCTTGACCGGCATCACATCGCGGTCATGCCCGGGGAAAGCTTCGGGGAGGCCGCCAAGGGCCATGTGCGCGTCGCCATGACCATCGAGGATCGGGCCTTCACCGACGCCCTGCGCACGCTCTGCGAGTTTGCCCGCGAAGGTGCCGCCACCCCCGCCTGACCGCCCCTTCACCCTTTGACAAATACTCCGGGGGTCCGGGGGCAGCGCCCCCGCAGGGAACCGATACGAAAAAAGCCGGGTGCGGTCACACCCGGCTCTTATCTTTCATCATCCCGTGGGATCAGAAGCGGAAGGACCCGCGCACGGTCACTGTCGTCGCTTCGACCGCGATACCGGTCGTGCCGATGTCACTGAAATCGTGGTACAGCACTTCGCCGCCCAGATCGAAACTGTCGGTCAGGCGATAAGCCATGCCCACACCGCCGAAGCCGCCGGTTTCATCCCCGAGGCTGGTATCGGCGCGCGCGACACCGCCGGTCGCATAGAGCAGCGTCCGCCCAAAATCGTAACCGCCACGCAGTTTCAGGCGCGCGATTGAATCGAGCTGCGCCACACCGCCGCCGAAATCGGCGTCTGACGTGTCATAGTCCACCTCGCCGCCCAGAACGAGCGTGCCGAAGTCATAATCGTAACCGGCGTGCACGCCGCCGATAGCGCCGTCGCCGCTCAGGTTACCGTCGATGTCGGCATAGCCCAGCTGACCACCGGCATAGAAACCGGTCCAGTCATTGGGGTCAGCAAAATCGACCGGCGCGGGCGGTGCGGTGACGATCGGTCTGTCATCTTGGGTT
>NZ_LWEX01000434.1 GCF_001634885.1 Sulfitobacter sp. HI0040
GTCCAGATAACGATAGCGCAGGCGCGTCTCCTCGGGGTATTCCTGATCGCCGAAAACCATCAGCGGCAGTTCCGCCGCGGCGCCCAATACCTCCAGGTCGCGAATGTAGACCTCGATCTCCCCTGTGGGGATCTTGGGGTTCACCAATTCCTCGGCGCGGGCCTTCACCACACCGTCAATGCGTATGCACCATTCGGCCCGCACCTTTTCGACCTTTTTGAAAACCGGGCTGTCCGGATCGCAGAGAACCTGCGTGATGCCATAGTGGTCACGAAGGTCTATGAACAGCACGCCGCCGTGGTCACGCACCCGGTGCACCCAACCGGCAAGCCGGACGGTCTCGCCTACGTTTTCCTTGCTCAGTC
>NZ_LWEX01000435.1 GCF_001634885.1 Sulfitobacter sp. HI0040
CGCACAGCCATTAGTGGTCTTCGTGTCCCTCCTTGCGGCCCGTATTGCCTATGCCGGCATCGCCAGCGGTGTTCCTCCCGCTGCAGCAGGATTTATTGCGGACGTGAGTGTGCCGGCCCGGAGGTCGGCAGCGATGAGTCTGACTGGAATAGCCTTCGGGATCGGCTCCATTGCTGGCGGGGTGCTGGTGTTCGCAACCAGCGGGCGTTTGGGCTTGTTA
>NZ_LWEX01000436.1 GCF_001634885.1 Sulfitobacter sp. HI0040
GAATTCCATCCAAAGGGCGCCATCGAGGAACTGCAGGAAGAAATGAGCGATCTGGAGCGCCGGTAGGCGGCGCTTCGGCTAACACATGAGCGGCGCGCAGGGCGTTCCGCATCCAGGGAGGACGTCATGGGCGTTGGATCGGTTTTCGTAGGATTTTTCGGGATGATGGGCCTTTTGCTCATGAGCTTCCCCATTGCGGTCATCA
>NZ_LWEX01000437.1 GCF_001634885.1 Sulfitobacter sp. HI0040
GTACGTTTGTCCCACATCTTCCCCCAAAACTGCGTCGGGGCGAGCGTGCTTCGTTTATAGCGTTGAAAAAATATGGAACAAGTGAAGTGGAGTTTGACGTTAGTCAAACTGTTCCGCTGCATGGGCCGCCCTGATGCTTTCGATGAGCGAGGCCAGCGCCCGCGACGGCTTCAGCCCTTTCTTGACCACCAGATCAAAGCCGCAATCGAAGGACGGCGCGACCGGCGACAGGCAGCGCAGTTCCCCCTGCGCCACCCAGTGGGCGGCATAATGTTCGGGCAGATAGCCGATGAATCTGCCGCTTCGGATCAGGATCAACTGCGGCTCGATCTCATAGACCACCGCCTTGATGTTCTCGAATCCGAGCTCTGCATGGTGCCGGTCCCGCCAGTAACCGCGCCCGACCATATCCGCCCTGAGCAGGGTTTGCAGGTTGAGTTGCGGCGCGGGCATCCCGAAGAACGGATGTTTCGCCCCGCAATAAAGCGCATGCGTCTCCCGGTGCAGCGGCTGATAGCTCAGGCCCGCCGCCTTGTGGGGAAAGCTCCCGATCGCCACGTCGATCGCCCCGCTCAGAACCTTCTGCAACAGCTCCTGCGGCTGGTTCTGCGTCACCTCGAAGCGGATATCGTTGGGCACCGACAGATAGTCCGCGAAAGCCGCGTGCAGGCGCGCGTTGGGGTCGGTGGCGATGGCATCCACCAGCCCGACGCGGATCTCCCCGACAAGCTGCCCTTTCAGCGCGCTGACGCCCACGGAAAACTCTTCCATGTTCCTCAGCAGCCGCTGCGTCTCCGCAAAGACGAGCTTGCCCTTGTCGCTGAGCTTGAATCCCCCCCGCCCGCGCTGACAAAGCGAAACGCCGAGGCGCTGCTCAAGTGCGGTGATGTGATTGCTGATCGTCGACGGACCGACCCCAAGCTCCGTCTGCGCGGCGGCAAAGCCGCCATGGCGCACGACTGCGTCGAACACTCGGAGAAGCCGAAAATCACTGCCGGAAATGCGCATGAAAACTGATAAGCACAAACGGGTTCGACAATGAACAGGTTTCTCGAAGGCTCCCGGCGGGAACCTCTTGAAAATTAATCGCGTTGGAATTTTCAGAACGTGGAAATTTTTCAAGCGAAGGAGAACGACATGACATCACAGCGCCAAGCCACTGCCAATCTGGTCCATAACGGTGAATATTCCGATATGCGCTTCGTCAACATGATGTCCGCTCACCACGCGATGGCGGTTTCCATGGCCGAAGTCGCGCTGGACAAGGGCGAACATGACGAACTCGTCGATTTCGCGAAAACCATGATCAAGGATCAGAAGAAAGAGATCGAGACGCTCGACAAGATCATCGAAGACCTCGACGGTCCCAACAGCGTGGCCACCGAAACCCACCCCCATGAACGCAGCATGCTGGGAATGGACAGCCCCGAGGAGCTTGCCCGGAAATCGCCCTTCGACAAGGCGTTCATCGACTCCCAGCTGCCGCACCACGCCTCGGCCATCGAAATGGCTGCGGTGGCGCTAAAGCAGAGCCAGAACGACGACATCAAGAAGCTTTCGCGCAGCATCATCGATGCCCAGTGCAAGGAGATCGGGAAGATGATCGACTGGCGCCATAGCTGGTATGGTGAAAAGGGCTGATCTGCTGCTGGGCGGGCAGGATGCGAGGTTCGATGCCCCACCCGCACCCGCCGCAGTGCAGAAAACAGCAAGTATCCAGTGGGAAGAAGGCTTTTCTCGCCCCTGTCGATAGGTAACTTTGATGATGCATGAGAGTTGCGGGGATTTATGCCGACATTGATCGCCATCATCTTGATCTTTGTGTTGTCACTGGGTTTCACGGTCGCCTTGCGTGCGGGTGCCACGGCTTCGGTCACCTACCCGCAAAAGCGCCCGATCCTTGGCGGCGGCGATCCTGAAACCCATGCCTGGCAACGCTTCCACGTCCGCTATTACACCATGACCCTGCTCTTCGTCGCCTTCGAGATGGAGATGATGTTCATGTACCCCTGGGCCGTCGTCTTCGTCGAGGAAGGGCCGAAAGCGCTGGCGGAGATGGGCATGTTCCTGACGATCCTGTCGGTCGGCATCCTCTATGGCTGGCGGGAAGGGATATTCCGATGGGAATGAACTGGCTCGCCCATCTGGCCGCGCGCGCCGAGGTGCCGGTTTTCCTCGCCGAAGGCGAAGCCGCCCCGGCGGAATACGCCCATCTGCTGGCCCGGATGCCCGCCCTGCGCATGGTGGACACGCCGCGCGCGGCGGCGATCCTTCTGGTGGTGGGCACGGTACCGAAGGCGCTCTTGCCCCAGCTTCACCGCCTGCATGACCAGTTGCCCCACCCCCGGGCCACCATCCTCTGGCAATCGCGCAACGACCTGTCGGGCGCAAAGCGGATAGACAGCGCCGAGGATATCGGCACCGCCATAAAGACCCTCCACAGCGACCTTCTGGCGGGCAATGTGGAAAGCGAGCCTGACATCCTGCCCGACGCGCCGCCCAACGAATGGCGCGGCGTGGGGCCGCACGGTCAGGGCGGCAAGGGCATGATGGGCGGCACGCCCTATGGCAGGCCCATGGCGATGACCGCCGCGGACCTGCGCGACGGCTTGGAGCTCGACACCTACACGGCCGATTTCGGCCCCTTCCTGCCGATGTTTCCGCCGGGGCTGGTGCTGAAGCTGACCCTGCAGGGCGACGTCATACAAACCGTCGCCGTCACCCACCCGCCGTTCGAGACGACCGAGGACCGGGGCTGGGTTCTGCTCGACCTGCTGGGCCTGCCCGCGCTGGCCCAAAGGAAATTGCGCGGCGACGCCACGGGCAAGGGATCTTTCGACCGGCTGGCCCGGCTGACAGCGGCCCGGGCCGCGATCCCCGATGGGCTGGGCCGCACGCATGACGGCTCCGACGTCCGGGCGCGGTTCGATCATTTGATGTCCCGCAGAGACTCCGCGCTGAACCTGCATCTGCACCACACCGGCCTCGACGACCTGCTCGTCGGTCTCGAATGGCATGAAGCGATGCTGGTGCTGAACAGCTTCGACACCGCATCGCTGCGCACCATCTGCGGCAATACCCCGGAGCCGGAAACCGATGACGACGCGGATGGCGAGGATGACAAAAAGGAAGGCGGCATGGATCATGGCGCCCACGCGGGTCACATGTGATGAGCTTTCCTGTCGCCTTCCTCATCATGCTGGTCTTCCTGCTCTTCGGCATCGCCCTTGCCGCGATCCTTGACGGAGTCATTTACCGCCGCATCGCCGGCCGCCCCGGCATCCCGGTACTGATGCCCTTCTACAGGGCCGCGGCGCATCTGAGCCGCCAGCGCATCGAGACGGAAGCCCCCGACAGGCTCAACTGGTTCCTCGCCATTGGGGGATATATCGCCGTCGGCGCGGTGGGGCTTGCCGTCGTGCCGCTCGGGCCCGAGAGCGCGGTCATCGGGATCAAGACCAGCGTGGTGCTTTGGGGGGCCTGCGAGGCGCTCGTGGTCGTTCTGGTCTTTTTGCACGGCTGGTCGCCCAATTCCCCCCTCGCCCTGATCGGGGCCTACCGCTACGTCGCCATCGGCCTGCCCATCATGCTGCTCAGTATGTTCGTGCTGATCGCTGCCGCCCTGCCTGCCCAATCGCTCGACCTGCGCGAAATCGTGATATCGCAGGAAGACATCTGGAACGTCATCCGCCAACCGCTGGGCCTGCCGCTTTTCCTGCTGCTGGGCCTGTCGCTGACCCTGCGCGGCCCGTTCGACTATGCCGACAGCACCGACCTCGCAGGCGGCACCGCTGCCGAGGATTCAGGCGCGTACCGGGCGGGCTGGCAGGTTGCCCGCCTGACGATGCTGGTGGGCTTTTCGGCGGTCGCCGCCACGGCCTTCCTCGGCGGGTATCTGGGTCCTGTCCTTCCCGGGCCGGTCTGGCTGGCGCTGAAGACGCTCGTTGTCATGGTGCTCGTGATCGGGTTGTCCCATCTGCTGGCGCGGATGCCCGTGGCGCGGATGCTGGGGCTGATCTGGAAGGTGCTGCTGCCCATCGCCTTCGTTGACCTGCTGCTGGCCGGACTGGTGGCGCTGGCATGACGGATATCGCCTTCTATACCCTCTCCGCCCTCGCGATCTGGAGCGGCTGGCGCGTCTTCCGGGTCGACTCGATGATCCGCGCGACATTCGCGCTGATGGTTTCCTTCATCTCCGTCGCGGGGATCGCGTTGCTGATGTCCGCCGATTACATTGGGGTCGCCACGGTCTTCATGATGGCGGTCGAGATGATGGTCATGGCCCTTTTCATGGTGATGTTCATGATGAACCCCGCCGGGCTCAACCCGATGCAGATGGTCCACCAGTACCGGTTTTCGATCGGTGCCGGCATCGTCGCCTTCATCGGGCTTTCGGTCGCAGTGCTGGCCACGAACCTGCCCCATAATCCCCTGCCCGCGGGCCGCGATACCATGCGCGATCTGGGCATCGAACTGCTGGGCGCCTCGATGCTGATCTTTGAAACAGCCGGGGTCACGCTGCTGGCCACCATGCTGGGCGCCGTCGCCCTGTCGAGCCGCAACGGAAGGTTCGGCAATTCCGAAGAAGGCGCGCTACCGCCGGGTCTGCACCCGGGCGGCACCCCCGCCGGTCGCAAGGTCGAAAAGGGCGGAGGTCATGGTGGGCACGGTGGCCACGGCGGTCATGGTGGTCACGGGGGACACGGCGACCATGGCATGAAAGAGTCTGACAAGGCGGGCGACAAGGGCGACACCGACGCGGGCCATATGCACCACCACGCCCCCGCCCCTGACGAAGATCACCAGCACACCCCGAAGAAGGAGCATTGAGATGACATTGACCGCCATCCTCATCGTCGCCTCCGCGCTCTTCGGGATCGGACTGTTCGGCGCGCTGTCGCAGAAGTCCTTCGTCATGCTGATGATGGGGCTTGAGCTGATGCTGAACGGCACCCTGCTGGCGGCGGTGGGCTTCTGGTCCTTCACGCTCGCGGGCGCGCCCGAGGGGCAGTTGCTCGCCATCCTGATCATGGCCGTCATGGCCGTCGAACTGGCCATCGGCTTCGCCCTCGTGGTGGCCGTCTATCGCAAACGGCAGGCCGATGTGATCGAAGCGCTGGGGACGATGAAGCAATGACGCTCTGGCTCCTCCCCCTCCTGCCCATCGTCGCGGGCGCGATCATCGCCGCGATGGGCGACCGGCCCCGGGGCTGGCTCGGCTTCTGGGCCGTGACCGTCATGGCGCTCACCTTCGCGATCGCCCTCGTCGCCGTCCTGCAGGACTGGACGGGCAGCCTGATCTGGTCCGACGCGATCCGCCTTTCCGCCGCCTTCACGCCCATATCGGCAGCGGTGGCGCTGATGGTGCCCGTCGTCGCGCTGGCCGTTATCTTCCACGCCGCGCAGCACGAAAAATCAAAGGGCCTCGGGCGTCTCGTCGGGCTGATGATCCTCTTTGCCGGGGGCATGGAACTGGTCGTCGTCGCCAATGACCTGCTGACGCTGATCATGGGGTGGGAGCTCATCGGCGCCTGTTCGTGGGCGCTGATCTCGCACAAATGGCAGGACATCGAGAACCCCCGCTCGGGCCTTTACGCCTTCGTCATGACACGCTTCGGCGATCTGGGTCTTTTTGCCGCCGTCATGGCGCTCTATGCCGGGACGGGATCGTTCGAATACGCCGGGATAGAGACGCTGGAAGGGCCGCTTCAATGGGTCGTGGCCTATGGCATCCTGCTGTCGGCGGCGTCGAAGGCGGGTCAGGTTCCCTTCGGTACATGGCTGTTTAGGGCTATGGCGGGCCCCAGCTCGGTATCCGCCCTCCTTCACGCGGCGACACTGGTGGCGGCGGGTACCTATATCCTCGCCCGGCTTCAGCCCTCCCTGTCGCTGGCGCCGGGGTTCGATGCCACGGCGATCACCATCGGTTTGGTCACGGCCCTTGTCGGCGGGGTTGTCGGCGTCCTGCAAAATCACGCCAAACGGCTGCTGGCGGCCTCCACCTCGGCACAGCTCGGGTTCATGTTCATCGCCGTCGGGGTGGGCTATCCGGCGATCGCGATCTTCCACCTGATCGTGCATGCGACCTTCAAGGCGCCGCTTTTCCTTGCCGCGGGCCTCGCGGGGGATGCGGTGGGCGGCTACCGGCTCGACCGGATGATGCTGGGCCGGGCGATGCCCGTGGCGGCCGTATTGACGGCCATCGCAGCACTTGGCCTCGCAGGCTTTCCCGCGACCGGCGGCGGCTGGAGCAAGGAAGAGATCATCAAGGCGACCGAACACACCGGATACTGGCTGCCCGTCGCGGTGATGATCGGCGGCGCGCTCAGCGCGGCCTATGCCACCCGGTTCCTGCTTCTGGCCTTCGGCTGGAAAAGCGATGACGACCGGACCATTGAAAAGCCGGGATGGGCCGAAATCATCGGCCTTGCGCTGCTGTCCTTCATGACCCTGACCGCCAGCCTCCTGTGGTTCAAACCGGTCTCCGAACCGTTCGCGGAAGTGCTGGACAGCACGCTCCCCAAGGGCAGCACGCTGCTCATGATCCTGTCCTTCACCTTCATCGCCGCCGGTGTGCTGAGCGGTGTTTATCTGGTCCGGCGGCATCCTGCACTGGGCGCCCACGGCACCGCCGCTGCCGCCGCCGAATGGCTGGGGCTTCCCCAGCTCGTCACGGTTCTTGTGGTACGCCCGGCCGAGGCGCTCGCCCGCACAGGCGCGTGGATCGACGACACCGTGATCGATGCAGGCCCGCGCGGGATTGGTGCGCTTGGCCGCAGGGCAGCCGCCGCGATCGCAAGAACGGATGATCGCGTCGTCGACATGGGTATCCGCAGCACCGCCCGCTTCGGCGACTGGCTGGCCCATGTCACCGATCGCTTCGGAGAGGCGCTTTCAGACGGGCTCCCCGAAGGCAGCGCCAGCCTGACCGGCATGCTGGGCCGGGATCTACGGCGGCTGCAGACCGGCCTTTCGCACCACTATTACGCCTACATCGTCGGCGGCGTTGTCGCCGTAATCGCCATTCTCGCCGCAGGAGCATGACATGCTGACACTCGCCATCCTGATCCCGATACTGGGTGCCCTGTTTCTGGCTTTCATGCCGAATACGAGCCATTCCGCGGCCCGCATCATCGCGGTCGCCACCTCGGCCCTCACGTTCCTCGTGCTGCTGATCGTCTGGGCAGGGTTCGATACCGGCGCGGGTGCGCCCGCCTTCCAGTTCTATGCCGAAGCGCCATGGATACCCGCGCTCGGCGTTGCGTGGCGCGTCGGCGTGGACGGCATGTCGCTGGCGCTCTCGCTGATGAGCGCGTTTCTCTTCATCGGCTGCATCGCATGGCCCATGGAAAACCCCGAACGCCCCCGCGCCTATTATGCATGGTTCCTGTTTCTTGAATCGGTCTCGCTGGGCCTGTTCATGGTCCTCGACCTGCTGATCTTCTACGTCTTCTTCGACCTCAGCCTCGTGGGGATGTTCTTCCTCATCGGGCGCTGGGGGCACGGCGATGCACAGGGCGCGGCGCTCAAGTTCTTCATCTACACGCTCGCCGGTTCGCTCGCGATCCTGCTGGCGATCATCGGGCTGGTGCTGACGATGGACCCGATCACCTTCGACATGCGCGCCCTGATCGCGGCCCAGCCGCTCGCCGGGATGGACCTGCGCGGCGGGCTGATCCTGCTGGGGTTCGTCGCCGGTTTCGCCATCAAGGCACCGCTGTTTCCCGTCCATACGTGGTTGCCGCCCGCGCATGTGATGGCGCCGGGGCCCGCCTCGGCGATCCTTGCCGGGGTGCTGCTGAAGATGGGGACATACGGGCTGGTGCGGATCCCCTTCCAGATGATGCGCGATACCTTTGCCGATTACGCCCTGCCGCTGGCGCTCGTCGCGCTTGCGTCGATCCTCTGGGGGGCGATTGTCGCCCTTGGCCAGACCGATCTGAAACGGCGCATCGCCTATACCTCGGTCAACCACATGGGCTACACCGTTCTGGGCATCGCCGCCGCCGGGGCACTGCTGAGCGGTTCGGAAAGCGCACGCGAAATGGCGCTGACGGGCGCCGTCGTCGAAATGGTCGCCCACGGGCTGATCACCGGCGCGCTCTTTCTGATTGCCGGGGGCTTCTGGGCGCGGGCGGAAACCTATGACATGGACGCCTACGGGGGCCTTGCCAAAGTCGCCCCGCGCCTGACGACCGCCGCCGTCATCGCCTCCTTCGCCAGTCTGGGCCTGCCGGGGCTGGCGGGTTTCGTGGCCGAGGTGCAGATTTTCGTCGGCACTTTCGCCGTCTTCCCGCTGATCGCGGCCATCGGCCTGCTGGGCATCCTGATCACCGCCGCGCTGTTCCTGCGGCTGCTGCAACAGGTCTTCTTCGGCGAGCTGCCGAAAGCGCGCGAAGGCTTTCCCGATGTCAGCCTGCGCGAAGGCAGCATCCTTGCCGCGATACTCGCGCTGGTCATCCTGATCGGTATTTATCCCCGCTGGCTTCTTGACCTGATCGGCAGCAGCACATCCGCCATCATAGGGGGCTGACCGTGCCGATCAGCGACGTCTTCCCCGAAATAGCGATCATCGTCGCGGCGGTGCTTGCGCTGCTCTTCGCGGTCTTCGCACCGCGCCGTCTTCAGGCGGGGGCGGCGCTGGTGGCGCTTGCGGGCATTGCCATCGCGATTGTCCTGATACTGGCCCAGCTGGGCGAAACCCGGTTCACCTTTTCGAACACATGGGCGCTGGACGGGGCGAGCCTCTGGGCGAGGCTGATGATCCTGCTGGGCGCCGCCTTCTGCATCCTGTTGTCGCCCGGCTGGTTCCGGACCGATCCGAGGCATGGGGAATATTACACGATCCTGCTGCTCGCCACCTTAGGCGCCATGACGATGGCCGGGGCCGGTGATCTGCTGCAACTGACCATCGCGGTGCTGCTTTCCTCGGTCACGGGGTACACGCTGGCCGCATGGCACCGCGACTGGGCGCTCTCCGTCGAGGCGGGCATGAAATATTTCCTCATGGGGGCGCTGTCGAACGCGCTGCTCATCACCGGCGTCACGCTGATGCTGGGGTTGCTCGGCTCCACCGCCTATGCGGAGATCAAGACAACGCTCGCCCTGGGCACGGGCCTCTCCCCCCTTCTCTTCGTGGGCTTCGCACTGACGATCACCGGCGTGGCCTTCAAGCTGGGTGCCGTGCCCGCCCATGCATGGCTGCCGGATGTGGCAGAGGGCGCGCCTGTCCCCTCGGCGGCGTTCCTGACCGTGGTGCCCAAGATCGGCGCGGCGATCGCACTGGCGCGGCTCGTGCAGCTCGTGCCGCCCGAAATGCTCGGCCTGCGCCCGCTCATCGCGGTGCTGGCCGCGGCTACGATGACGCTCGGCAATCTCGCCGCCTTCTGGCAGGACGATATGCGGCGGCTCATCGGCTGGTCGTCGGTGGCGCAGGCCGGGTACGTCCTGATGGCGGTGACCGTTCTGGGCCTCAGCCCCGATGCGCTTACCGCCCTGCTGGCCTTCATCGCCAGCTATGCCATCGGCAACCTGACGGCCTTTGCCGTGGTTGCCTATCTGCGGGGCCGCACGGCGCTTTCCGATTACGACGGTCTGGCAAAGCAGCGCCCGCTCGTGGCCACGGTGCTGGTCATCTCTTTCCTGTCACTGGTGGGCATCCCGCCCACGGTCGGGTTCCTGGGCAAACTCGCGCTGTTCCTGACAACGATCGAGGGCGGCTATCTCTGGCTCGCGGTGCTGGCGGCGGCGAATACCGTCGCCTCGCTCTTCTACTATGCGCGGGTGATGGGCCGGACCTATTTCAACGAACCGCAGGGCCATATCGCGGTGCTGGACCGTTCCAGCGGTTCGGCGATGGTGATCGGCGGCGCGCTGGTGATTGTCGCGGCCCTTCTGGCCGGCAGCGCCTTCGTGGCGTTCGAGGCGAGCCGGATCCTGCCCTGAGGCATCCGGCACAAGGCACCGGACCGTAACCGCTTCAGCACGCCTTCCGCAGGGTCCGTGCCCCGGTCATTCCCAGGCCTCGCCGGAACTCGCCTTGTCAGACACCGTTACCGTGGTGCCGTCGTAGCGTTCAACCGTGGTCACGGTAAAGCTTTGCAGCGTGAACCATGTCGCCACCGATACCAGCGTGATTGCGGCCAGCCCCGTCAGAAATGCACCCATGTCACCGGCTCCCTTCGCGTCTTGCCGTGCCGTCCTCGATCTCGGCCAGCCAGAGCTCGTGATGCTCCTCGGCCCAGTTCCGGTCGACCTTGCCGCCCCACATGGCTTCGATCGCCCCCTGCATGCCGACGGTTCCGATGTAGATATGACCGATAAAAATCGCGATCAGCATGACGGCGATGCCCGCGTGGATCAGCATGACCCAGCTCATCCCTTCAAGGTCGAGCCAGTAGAACGGGAACATCAGCGTGATGCCCGTGCCGATCATGATCAGCCCGCCGATCACCGCCGACCAGAAGATGAGTTTTTGACCGGCATTGAACTTGCGCGCGGGCGGGTTGTCGGGATCGTCCGAAAAGAACCCCCCTCCCCGCTTGAGCCACTGGATATCGAGCCGGCTGGGCAGGTTGCCCCAGGTCCATTTCAGGATCATGAAAAGCACGCCCAGCGTGAATGTCGGGAAGAACAGCACATGCCCCCAGGTCGACAGCCAGCCGAGATCGCCCAGCAGCGGCTCACCGAAGGGGCGGATCACGGTATCGCCGTAGGCAATCACCAGCCCGGTCAGCGCAAGCCCCAGAAAGCTGACCGCCGTCATCCAGTGGTTCGCGCGTTCCAGAAAGCCGAAGCGTTTCACGGTCTTGCCACTGCGCCCTTTCGCGATGGGCACGCGGCCCCGGATGGCAAGGATCAGCGCCAGCAGGAAGCTGAAGCCGAGGATCGCGAGCGCGCCCAGATGCGTGACGAAATCCGCCATGCCAAAGCGCCAGTTGCGCCCATCCGGCCGCTCGAACAAAGCGGCCCCGGCATAGGGCAGAGACGAGATGCCAAAGACCCGCTGCGGCCCTCGCACCATCGTCGCCGTCTCTCCGTCCATCTGCGCCCAAGCTTCCGTGAAGCCGACGCCGGTTTCCTCCCCCATCGGGGATTCAATCAGCCGCGGCCCGCCGCCGATGACATATTCGGGCACTTCGGCATCCGGCGACGGGCCGGACCGGAACCGTTCATCCTGCAGCTTTGTCCGGGCGCGCAGAACGTCGCTGGCAATGATACCTGACTGGATTTCAACACCGTCGGTCTCCCCCTCGCCCGATGCAGCGCCCCAATGGACCTCCGGCACCGTCAGGCTGTCATCGTCGAACAGCTCCCATACCTGCCAGATCAACAGAAAGCCCAGGATCAGCGCCGCGATGGCGCCGCCGATGCGATAGGCCGTAAAATCCCGGCCATGGATTTTTACCTCGTCACTCATCCCCGATCATCCGGATAATAGGCGGAGGACCATCCCCAGGCGCCGGAGCCGAAGCCCCGTGCGATGACGCGCTCGCGGTAGATCTCTCCGATGGTTTCACCGTCACCGGCCAGCAGCGCGCGGGTCGAACAGACCTCCGCGCAGATCGGCAGCTTGCCCTCCGCAATGCGGTTACGGCCGTATTTCCTGAACTCTTCCTCGCTGCCGTTCTCTTCCGGGCCACCCGCGCAATAGGTGCATTTGTCCATCGTTCCGCGCGTGCCGAAAAGGGTGGAGCGTGGAAACTGCGGCGCACCGAAGGGGCAGGCGTAATAGCAATAGCCGCAGCCGATGCAGGTGTCCTTGTCATGCAGAACGATGCCCAGATCGGTCTGGTAGAGGGTCGAAACCGGGCAGACCGCGACGCAGGGCGCGTCGGTGCAATGCATGCAAGATATGGCGACGGACTTCTCGCCCGGCTCGCCGTCGTTGATCGTCACCACCCGGCGGCGCACCATGCCCCAGGGAACTTCGTGTTCGTTCTTGCAGACCGTCGCGCAGGCGTTGCATTCGATACAACGCTCGGTGTCGCAAAGAAATTTCAAGCGTGCCATTCTGCCTCCTTACGCGGGTTCGATACGACACAGGGTCGCTTTCGTTTCCTGCATCTGTGTCACTGGATCGTAGCCATAGGTCTGCACCGTGTTCGATGCCTCGCCGATCACAAAGGGCGCCGCGCCTTCGGGGTAGCGGTCCGCGATACGCTCGCCCATCCACATCCCGGCGAAGTGAAACGGCATGAACACCGTCCCCGGGCCAACCCGTTTCGTGACCAGCGCCTCGACCTGAACCGTGCCTTCGGGTGTGCTGACGCGGCATGGCTCGCCATGGGTGATCCCGACGCGGGCCGCGTCTTCGGGATTGATCTCCGCGAACATCTGCTGCTGAAATTCGGCGAGCCACTTGTTGGAACGCGTTTCGTCCCCCCCGCCTTCGAATTCGACCAGACGCCCGGATGTGAGCGCGAGGGGGAAGTCCGCCGCGTGATCGACCTCCTGGATCGAGCGGTAGAGCGTCGGGAGACGCCAAACCACCTGATCCTCGAAGGTCTGGTACTGCGGCAGCAGGTCGCGGCGCGGGGTATATAGCGGCTCCCGGTGCAGCGGCACCGGGTCGGGGAAGTTCCAGACCAGCACCCGCGCCTTGCCGTTGCCATAGGGGGCAAGGCCGTGCGCGATGGCCACCCGCTGGATCCCGCCCGACAGGTCGGTTTTCCAGTTCACGCGCCTGATCTTGTCGGCCACCGACAGATCCTCCGGCGCATCCTCCTGCGGGTTGTTGGCCAGATAGGATTCAATGGCCGTCAGCGCCCGCTCGGGATAATCCGGAAAACGCGTTCCGATATCCTCGCCGCCCCCGTCACCGCCCGACGCGTCCGATCCGCCGGACCCAAGGCGCTTTGCCTCCGTCTCCAGCGCATCCATCGCGGCGGCCGCATCGGCTTCGGACATGTTAAACATCTCCCAGCGGAACCTGTCCGTCGCGACCGAAACCGCGATCAGACGTTCCCGCGCGGTCAGCTCATCCAGCCAGCCGAGCGCCTCCAGCATGCCCATGGTCAGCTCGGGATAGCCGTCCTCGATCTCCGACCCCTTGGTGAAGCTGTCTTCTGCGAGCAGGTTGCGGCCTTCGTGCGTCACCCCCCAGCGGGCGCGGAAGGGCAGCCCGCCCTCGGCGACCGGTTTGGTGGTATCGTAAAGAATGGGCGTGCCGGGATGGCCCATCTCCGACCGCCCCCAACTTGGCCAGGGTAACCCGTAATATTCACCCTCCACCGGACCGGACATGCCCTTCAGCGTGACGGAATCGAACTTGTCCTGATGCTCCATGTGCAGCTTCAGCCGCTCCGGGCTCTGCCCGGTATACCCGATAGTCCATGTCCCGCGATTGATCTCGCGCAGGATATCCTCCGCCTCGGGCACACCGTCCTTGATCGAGATATGTTTGAACAATTCCTCGCCGAAGCCCAGGGCATCCGCCAGCATCCGGACGATCTCGTAATCTTCGCGGGCCTCGAATACAGGCTCCTGCACCTTGTCCCGCCACTGCAGGGACCGGTTGGAATTGGTGACCGATCCATGCATTTCCAGCGTCGTGCCCGCAGGCAGAAGGTACATGCCGTCGCTGCGCTCGGCCTCCACGGCGGTCTGGGTCGGGAAAGGGTCGACGACCACGACAAGGTCCGCCTCTTCCAGCGCGCGCTTGCGGTCGGGTCCGCGGGTCTGGCTGTTGGTGGCGTGACCCCAGAAGGTGATCGCGCGCAGCGGCGCGGGCTGCTTGAAGCTCTCGGCGTCCTCCAGGATGCCGTCGGCCCAGCGGCTCACCGGCACGCCGGGCTTTTCCATCAGCTCCTTGGAGCCGAAGCGCGACCTGAGCCAGTCATACTCGACATCCCAGACGCGGCCCCAATGCCGCCATGCGCCTTCCGTCAGCCCGTAATAGGCCGGCAGCGTATCACAGGACACGCCCAGATCGGTCGCCCCCTGCACGTTGTCATGGCCCCTGAAAATATTGGCGCCGCCGCCGACCTTGCCGATATTGCCCAGCAGAAGCTGCAGGATCGACGCCGCCCGCGTCTTGTTGTTGCCGATCGTCGATTGCGTCAGGCCCATGCACCAGATCAGTGTGCCGGGCCGGTTTTCGGCCAGCATCCGCGCGACCCGCTCGGTCTGCTCCGGGGGGATGCCGCTCACGCGCTCCACCTCTTCCGGTGTCCACTTTTCAATCTCGTCGAGCGCGTCCTCCAGCCCGAAAACCCGGCTTTCGATGAACTCCCGGTCTTCCCAGCCGTTCTTGAGGATGATCCGCGCAAGCCCCCACATGAAACCGACATCGGCACCGGGCCGGATGCGGACGAATTCATCCGCATGGGCGGCGGTTCTGGTAAAACGCGGATCGACCACGATCAGCGGCGCGCCGTTTTCCTTGCCGTTGAGGACATGCAGCAGCGACACGGGATGCGCCTCTGCCGGGTTGCCGCCGAAGATGATGATCGACTTGGAATTCCGGATGTCGTTGTAGGTGTTCGTCATCGCGCCGTAGCCGAATGTATTGGCCACACCGGCGACGGTGGTGGAATGGCAGATACGGGCCTGATGGTCGACGTTGTTCGTTCCCCAGAAGGCCGCAAACTTGCGGAACAGATAGGCCTGTTCGTTGGAAAATTTCGCCGACCCCATCCATGCCACGGCCTCGGGGCCGGATTCCTCGCGGATGCGCAGCAGCTCCGATGAAATCTCGGATATCGCCTGATCCCACGAAATGCGGCGCCATTCGCCGCCTTCCTTTTTCATTGGATATTTCAGACGGCGTTCGCCCACGGCGGTTTCGCGCGCGGCCGCACCCTTGGCGCAGTGGGTGCCCTGATTGATGGGGCTTTCAAAGACCGGCTCCTGCCCGATCCAGACGTCATCGCGCAACTCGGCCCAGATCGAACAGCCGACCGAGCAGAAGGGGCAGACCGTCTTGCGCACGACCATGTCCGCCGCCGCCGCTTTAGGCCCCGTTGCCGCCTGCACGCGGCCCGCGCCCGCGCCCGCGCTGAACGCGCCCAGGCTCAACCCCGTCAGACCGCTGCTGCGCAAAAAATTCCGCCTGGTCATCGCTGCCCGGGCGGGTGCTGTCGTATCTCCAATGCGCCGCAACATGGCTATCGTCCCCCTGCCTATCTACCGTTTACTTACGCACCAGCCGGTAGAATGTTTTTACGTGATCCGTTTCCTCGAACGT
>NZ_LWEX01000438.1 GCF_001634885.1 Sulfitobacter sp. HI0040
CACTACCGCTGGGTCTGCAAACGTATTCTGGCAAACAACAAATACGCCTTTGGGCTGTCGCTGCAATCGCGGCTGTCCGGCGCTCGGGTGGCTTTCATCTACGTTTTCGGAAATTTGATCGCTTATCTCGTTCTTATATCGGGGCTCGTTCTCTTGGCGGGGCTGGCGGTGCGGCTTCTGGGCCTCGATCTGGCGGCGGATATGCTGGGAGCGATCGATGCTCCCGCTGATCCGCCATGTGGCGCGCACGACCGCGCTGCCGCAAACCCGAGGCCTTTCGTCGATCAGCCAGCGCGCGCGTGACGACTTCGCCGAAGCGGAGGGTTTTGCCGAAGCGCTCGACTTGGGGGCGGCGATATGAGCAAGGGGTTCGACGGTTTCGGCGCCTGCTATTTCGATGGCGACAGGCCGGTCC
>NZ_LWEX01000439.1 GCF_001634885.1 Sulfitobacter sp. HI0040
TGGTCGGCGGCGCCGATGCGCTCGGCACGCTCTCGCCCTCGGACTTTGCGCTGGCCGAGTATGCCAGCATCTCCGAGGCCGGCGTCTATTACGCCGCCGACAGTTCCGCCACCACAGAGCAGGTCATCAATCGCCTGCGCGCGATCATCCTGCAGATCGACGCGCAACCCAATGCCAAGGCGGCCTGGGAGCTCAACACCTACGCCAAGGCCGAGATCGGTCGCATCCTCAACCTCCGCGTCCGGCTGATGGCGGCAAACCAGCAGCGCGAGGCGGCCTATGCGCAGCACCTCGTCGCTGACCGGCTGGCCGAGCGCGACTTCATGCAAATGGGAGTTCCCGAATGAGACAGCTTCTCCTGACCGTGGCTGCGGTCACCACACTCGGGTTTTCTTCGCCCGCAACGGCCCAGGGTGTGCCGACCTTTGACGGCTCAGCGCTTGGCCAGCTCGTAGCCCAACTCGAGCACATGGCCGAGGATCTGAATGTCCAGATGCAACAGCTCGCCACCATGCGGCTGGAGTTGGAAACCCAGCTATCGCAGCTGACAAACCTCGAGGCGCAACTGACCTCGCTCATCGAGGGCA
>NZ_LWEX01000440.1 GCF_001634885.1 Sulfitobacter sp. HI0040
CATCGGCGTCACCTATCTGACGCGATGGAAGGGGACCGCAAAAAGGGTCGATCTGATCAAAAGCTATCTGAAGTGCGAGGCCAGCAAAAAACCCCGAAAGTGTCATAAGGACACTTCCGGGGGGCGAGCCTGTCGGCGCGGTTCGTTCCGGCGGGATCAGTCGGCTGCCGCGTCTTTTGCCAGACTGTCGAGGTAGGCGATCACATCGGCCTGATCTTCTTCCTTGCGCAGTCCGCCGAACCCCATCTTGGTGCCCTTCACCTCCTTGCGTGGATTGGCAAGGAAAGCCGCAAGACGGTCCGGCGTCCAGTCGCCGCCATATTCGATCAGCGCATCCGAGTAGCCGAAGCCCTCGACAGAGGCGACGGGCGCGCCCACGATACCGTAGAGGTTCGGGCCGACCCGGTTTGGCCCGCCCTCATCGACGGTGTGGCACGCCTTGCACTTGCGAAAGACCTTTTCCCCCGCCTCCGGCTCACCGGCGGCCAGAATGTCCGCGCCCGGCATTTCCGTATCCATATCGGCGGAGGCCGCTTCGGTCGTGCCCTCCGATTCGGGTTGCGACGCGGTATCGGCGCCGCCGGTCACCTGCGCCACGTATTGCGCGACGGTTTCGATCTGCTCTTTGGAGAGGGTTTCCGCAAAGGCTGGCATCACTCCGATGCCACTGGTCACAGCGGCCCGGACCTGATCGACTGTCGGTTTGAATTCGTCGAGGTTGGGGCCGATTTCGGCCTCCGATCCCGCATCCTTGAGCGCGTGACAAACGGCGCAGGCGGGCAGCGCGGTTTCGGTGAAAATCTCGCGCCCCGCATCGAGGTCGGCCCCGGCGCTCGCCGCGCCTGCCATAAGGGCGAGGAAAACTGCGCCGCCAAAGGCTGGCGTCGTTCGCGTGGTCATAAGTATATCTCCGGTTTGTGAGGGATCCGGCGGCACCCCGTGCCGCCGGTCATTCAGATCAGCTGACGGTCACATCGACGGCATGGACGCGCCAGCCGTTGTTGCCGTAACCCCGCTCATTGGGGGGGAAGGTCTCGGGCTGGCTCAGCCCGTCCTTCGCCGTGGCGCGGCTGGCCAGCGTATGCGTGCCCTCGGCCAGATCGGTGATCATCACGAAGGGCCGCCATGCATAGGGGCCGAGGTCGGGACCGAGAAACTGCGCCTCGGCCCAGCTTTGCCCGCCGTCGATCGATACTTCGACCTTTTCCAAGTCGCTGACCCCGCCCATGGCGACACCGTGGATCTGGACCTTTCCGGTCGCGGCATCCATCAGCGGCCCGGTGATCCAGGACTTCACGCTCATCTCATACATCGAAGGCTGGGACGGATCGCCCTTCACGCCCACGGGGCGCACGCGATAGCTGGTCTGCTGGATTTTGTTGGGGGATTCACCTTCGGTCAGGGCCAACCGCTTGAGGTATTTGACGTTGTTGACGCCGTAATAGCCCGGGATCACCAGCCGCAACGGTCCGCCATGGGCCAGCGGCAGGGGTTCTCCGTTCATCTCCCACGCGAGGATCGCGTGATCCATCGCGGCCATGGGCACCGAACGTTCGACCTGGATCGTCTCTTTCGGGACGCCCTCGGGGATTTCTTCGCCCCCCGTGCCGGTGAGGAAGTTCGCCCCCTCGGCGGCCCCGCCCATCGCGTCGATCACCGCGCGCACTGGTACGCCTGTCCAGACGACATTGCCGGCAGCACCCACCGACCACTGCGTGCCGCTGGTTTCATGGTCAAAGAAGGCACGACCGTTGCCCGAACATTGCAGCACGCAGACCACCGTTTCAACGGCGAGCGTCTTCATGTCGCCCACGGTCATCGTTCCGGGATTGGCGACGCCGTCGATCTCGATCTCCCATGCGTCGCGATTTGCCACGATATCGTCGGAAGGAGCGGGCAGGTTGTTGCGGATGTAAAGCTCGGTACTGGGGGTGATCAGTTCAGAGCCCTGCGCGGCGCGTTTCGTTTCCAGTGTCTGCTTGGAATGGACAATCACGTCCTCCGCGTCCTTCCAGGATACGTAGTCCGGTAGCGGGTTGTCGCTGTCCTGCGCGCCTGCGGGCATGCCGACGGCAGCGGCGGCCATCGTGCCGGCGGAGCCGATCAGGAAGTGGCGCCGCTTTACGTTCTCTATCATTTTCATGTCTTTCCTCCCGGGGTTCGGAACCGTTGCATTCCACGGTATGCAGCGGCTTCATGACTGAGTGACGTGCCGGGGGCGCATTTTATTCCCACGTGTCGGAAAAAAATATCGGCCGCCCGGAAGGGGCCGGAGCCCGGGCCCGCGCTCTCTCCCGGCTCTCGATCTCGTGACCTGACCCTGCGGAATAAACGCACCCTGCGCGCCGTTGTTCTTCCAAGGGCGCGAAAGGCGCGCTCATAAAGGAGGATTTAATGCCAAGTAATAAAGTTCATCAGTCATGCCGATTTGCGGCGCTCGCCGCGCTGGCCGTTGCCGCGCAGACAGCGACCGTTCAGGCGCAGCAGGTCAGTGTCACGAACCCCTCGGTTGAGGCCGGGACCCTGTCGGTCGATGTAACGGGCCTGAACGGTTCGGGCTTTGTCGTCGTACACGCGGTTGCCGAAGGTGGCGGACCCGTTGTGCCGCAATCGATCGGCAACGCCTATGTGCCCGAAGGGGTGGAACACGTTACCGTGCCGATTGGTGCCCCCGTTGCCGCCGGTGACAAGCTCTTCGTGATGCTGCACACCGATAGCGGTGTCGCGCGGGTTTATGAATTTGGCGAGGGAACGACCGACATCGACACGCCCGTGATGGTCGATGGCAAGCCGGTCGTGATCCCGATCGCGGTCGATACAGTTACCGCGCGGCAGGCACCCGCCTTGCCCGGCGCACAGGCTATCGCGGCGGGGGACCGGGTCTATACCGCCGATCAGAGTTCCAACACCGTCACCGTGATCAGCCCGGCAGAAGAAAAGGTGCTGGGCACCATCACGCTTGGCGCACAGCGGATCGAAAAGAACATGGCCCCCGTCGATCAGCACGAAGAGAACGTGCATGGTCTGGGCTTTGCCCGCGACGGCAGTGCGGTGAGCGTGGTCAGTGTTTCGTCCAACGCGGTACAAGTTCTCGATCCGGCGACGAACAAGGTTCAGACCACCGCCTATGTCGGCCGTTCCCCGCATGAGGCATTCGTGTCGCCGGATGGCAAAACGGTCTGGGCGGCAATCCGGGGCGAAGGCTATGTCTCGGTCATCGACCGCGAAACCGGTGAGGTTCAGGACCGGATCACCACCGCATCGGGCCCTTCGAAGGTGGTTTTCAGCCCTGATGGGGCGCATGCCTTCGTCAACCACCTCTTCGCCAATACCGTTGCCGTGATCGACGTGGCCAGCCGCAAGGTGATGGATGAGATCGCCGTACCAGAACAGGCCGGGGGATCGGCGGACGAAGCGGTCACACCCGATGGGAAGGAATTGTGGCTCGGTCATCCCGGCACCGGACATACCACCGTTATCGACGCCCGCACCTTCAAGGTGAAGGCGGTGCTTGAAACCGGACCGCGGACAAACCACCCGAACTTCGTGACGCGGGACGGAACCGATTACGCCTATGTCACCGTGGGCGGCCTGAACCAGACGAAGATCTTCCGCCGCACCGACGGCGAACCGGAAGAGATCGGCAAGATCGAACATTCCGGCGTCGCGCCGCACGGTATCTGGCCCAGCCCTGACAACAGTCGCCTTTACGTGGTGCTGCAGAAATCCGATGCGGTCGACATCATCGACACCGCGACGAACGAGGTCATCAAGACCTTGAGCGTGGGGCAGGACCCGCAGGCCCTGATCTACGTGGCCAATGCCGCGCCGGGGGCCGAAGGGGCTAACCTTGGCGAGCAGGGTCTCGGAAACCGCGTGGAGAACATCGCGATTGAAGTGCGCGGGGCGGAAGGGGCCAGCGCCTCGGCCAATATCCGGCATGTCGCGGGGGTGGACGAAATCGACATCACTGCACGTGGGCTGCCAGCGGGTCAAAGCTTTACCGTCTTCGGCCAGAACGAAGGGGGCAGCCACCCGATCCGGTCGATCAAGGCTGGTGACAACGGCGTGGTGGGCGAGGCGCTCGCCTATGCCGATTACTTCGACACCTACACCGGGCTCCTGCTGCTGCCCGAGGGCCAAAAGCCCTGAGGTGAATGACACGCGGCCGGCCCTGCGCCGGCCGCACGTGCGTTTTTGCGAATGGAAATTTGAAACTTAAGGCGGGGGGGCTGGTTTTCTTTTCGGAAACGTGAGGATTGGTGCCATGGGCATTTGACCGATCAGCGGCAAACAGGGTTACTGTATATTTTTGAGGCCAAGGAATGGAATTGAGCCGAAGTTCGCATAAGCTCTGGCCGCTGATATTTGCCTTCCCCCTTTCCGGTTGCGAAAACGGTCTGGGGCTGTTCGCACCGGCAGGACCGGTTGCACAGGCCCAGCAATCCCACATGCTCACCATCGTCTGGCTGATGTTGATCGTCATCCTGCCGGTTTTCGCAGGCGTCGCCTTCGTCCTCTGGCGCTATCGCCTGAGTTCTGACGCAGACTATCGCCCTGAATGGGAATTTTCCTGGTTGGCCGAAATAGTCATCTGGGGGGTTCCTGCTGTGCTCGTGGGGGTGCTGGGGTGGAATCTCTGGAAGGAATCGCACAACCTCGATCCTTATGCGCCGCTTCCGGGTGGCCCCCCGCTGGAGGTGCGGGTGGTAGGCTATGACTGGAAATGGCTTTTCATCTATCCCGAGCAAGGCGTGGCGCTCGCGAACCGCCTGATCCTGCCGGTGGATCGCCCGGTGCGCTTCCGTCTGACCAGCGCGACGGTTCTGCAGTCCTTCATGATCCCGCAGCTGGGCGGGCAGATATACGCGATGCCGAAGATGGTCACCGAACTGAACCTGAAAGCCGATGCCCTGGGCCGCTACCGGGGCCAGAATACGCAGTTCAACGGCGAAGGCTTCGCGGAGCAGAAATTTGTGGCCGAAGTGGTGGAAGGCGAACAATTCGAACCGATGCTGGCCGAGCTTACCGCCGATGCACCCGCGCTGGATGACGCAGCCCTTTCCCGCCTGAAGAAGCGCGAAGTGCTGAACGAACCGCTTGTCTTTGGCCGGATCATGGCCGACCCCTTTGTTGCCGCCGCCGGCAAGGCCGCGACTGGCCCGGACGGGGTGGCCCATGAATGACGAGATGACATATTGGTTGCTGGGCCGTCTTGATTGGCAGGCCCTGCCTTTCCTGCGCGCGTGGAACCATCCCGCCCTGTCAGAGCTGATCGCGGCAGCGGCAGGTGGGTTGGTGGTGCTGGGGGCGCTGGCGGTTGCCGTTTTGCTCACCGTCTATCGCGGATGGGGGCCGCTATGGCGCGACTGGCTGACCAGCCTCGATCACAAGAAGATCGGCATCATGTATATCGTGATCGCCGGCATCATGCTGGCCCGCGCGGTGGTGGAGGCGGCACTGATCCGGCTTCAGCAGGCGCTCGCGGTGAATGACGCCGGTATCGTGACTGCCGAGCATTTCGGGGAGCTTTTCAGCACCCATGGCACGATCATGATTTTCTTCATGGCGATGCCCTTCCTGACAGGTGTTATCAACTACGTGATGCCCCTGCAGATCGGGGCGCGGGACATGAGCTTTCCCTGGATGAACGCCATCAGCCTGATGCTGACAGCCGCCGGGGCGGGGCTGGTGATGATTTCGCTCGTCGTTGGCAAATTCTCCACCGGCGGATGGACAGGGTATCCGCCCTATACCGGGATCGAATTCAGCCCCGGTGTGGGGGTGGACTACTGGATTTGGGCGGTAACGCTCAGTTCGCTTGGCTCCACGCTGACCGGCATCAACTTCGCGACCACGCTTTACAAGAACCGCGCCCCGGGGATGGAGCTGTTCCGTCTGCCGCTGTTCTGCTGGACGGCGCTGTGCACGTCCATCCTGATGATCTTTGCCATGGTTCCGCTGACGGTGGCCACGCTGATGCTGGCGCTGGATCGCTACGCGGGGTTCCATTTCTTCACCGCCGGGTCGGGCGGCAACATGATGAACTATGCGAACCTGTTCTGGCTTTTTGGCCATCCGGAGGTCTACATCCTGATCCTGCCTGCATTCGGCATCTATTCGGAGGTGATCGCGACCTTTTCCGGCAAGACGCTCTATGGGTACAGATCACTGGTTTATGCGACCATGGTGATCGCGGTCCTGTCCTTCACCGTCTGGCTGCACCATTTCTTCACGATGGGGCAGGGGGCCAACCTGAATGCGGTCTTCGGCGTGGCCACCATGGCCATTGGCGTGCCGACCGGGGTCAAGGTATATGACTGGTTGCTGACGATGTATCGCGGGCGGATCCGCCTGACCACGGGGATGCTGTTTTCGGTGGCATTCCTCGTTACCTTCGTGATCGGGGGGCTCACGGGGGTGATCCTCGCCAATCCGCCGGTCGATTTCGCAGTACATAACTCGCTGTTCCTTGTCGCTCATTTTCACAACATGCTGATCCCGGGCCTTTTGTTCGGAATGATAGCAGGGGTGCAATTCTGGTTTCCCAAGGCCTTCGGCTTCCGCCTCGACGAACGCTGGGGCAAGGCCGCCTTCTGGTGCTGGTTCGGGGGCTTTTACCTCGCCTTCATGCCGCTCTATGCATTGGGGCTAATGGGGGCGATGCGCCGAAGTTCGCAATGGTTCGAACCGCAGTATGTTCCCTATCTGCTGACGGCGCTGGCCGGTGCGGCGCTGATCCTTGCAGGTCTTGCCTGTCTTTTCATCCAGCTTTGGGTGAGTGTGAGGAACCGCGACCGCCTTGCCGCACCCTTGGGCGATCCATGGGACGGTCGCGGGTTGGAATGGTCGGTCTCCTCCCCCCCGCCTGAATACAATTTCGCGATGCTGCCGCAGGTCAGAAGCCACGATGATTTCTGGGAGGCCAAACAGGATGGCCGCGCCTATCGTGAACCGAAACGATATGAAGATATCGAGATGCCGCGCAATTCGGCGACAGCCCCCTTGATCGGCCTCGCTGCTGCGGCGTTCGGTTTTGCCATCACATGGCAGATCTGGTGGCTGGTCGCGCTGTCCTTTACCGGCATCTGGGTTATCGTGATCGTGCGCAGCTTTCAGCAAGACATCGCGCGCGTGATCCCGGCGCGCGAAGTGGCGGCCAAGGAGCGCGCATGGCTCGCAGAGGTTGAAAGCGCCCGCCCCGTTGACAGGTTCGCAGAGACGACGCGCCAGAACCGGGGCCTTGCGGAGGTTTCCCCATGAGCCATAGCAATCGCCTTCACGGGGGGCTGAACCTCGGTCAGGCTCATGCCGAAACGCACCGTCAGGCCGAGACGATGGTCTTCGGGTTCTGGATATTCCTGATGTCAGACCTCGTGCTGTTCGCCGTGATACTGGCGACCTATGCCGACGCCAGTGTGCATGGTTTGGCCGACGGCCCCGGCCCTGCGGAGCTGTTCGAGTTGCGCAACCCCTTCATCGAAACGCTGCTGTTGCTTGCCTCCAGCGTGACGTTCGGGATGGCGGCGCTGCACTTGAAGTATCAGGATGATCGGCGCGGGCTGGTTCTGTGGATGCTGGCGACCGGCGCGTTGGGGCTTGTCTTTGTCGCGATGGAAGGCTGGGATTTCTATAGCCTGGTTGTTCATGATGACGCGCCGCCCCAGCGCAGCGGGTTCCTGTCGGTGTTTTTTCTGCTGGTCGGCATGCACGGCCTGCACGTTATCGCCGCGACAGTGTGGATGCTCGTCCTACTGATCCAGATCGGTCGCTTCGGGCTGATGCCCGACGTCAAGCTGCGGATCCTGCGCCTGTCGATTTTCTGGCACATGCTGGATGTTGTCTGGGTCGCCATCTTCACCTTTGTTTACCTCTCCGGAGTTGCCCGATGAACGACGACCGTTTTCCCGATTCCGAACTGCCGGGCCACGGCAGGGAGCTGCGCCACTACCTGACCGGTGCCGCGGTAACGCTGACCCTGACACTTGCCGCCTTTGGTATTGTCTGGCTGTCCGTGTTGCCGCGCTATTGGACGCTGGGCGTGGTATCGGTGCTGGCTGTTCTACAGATCGTTGCGCATTTCCGATATTTTCTGCACATCGACCTTGGAAAGTCGCACCGGGACGACCTGCTGATGATCCTGTTCACCTCGCTCATCATCGTGATGATGGTGGGGGGCACGATCTGGATCCTGTTCAACCAGTTTGCCCGCATGATGTGACGTTTGGCGACGGGTCAGGGGTCCTCCGAACCCATCCGATCAAGCATCGACCTTGGTCTTTTTCCTGCCCAGCGTGCTGCGCACGCCGCCCCCGATAAGCGTTACGACATCCGTCGCGACACCAAGGACATTGGCGCGCGGCGGCAGGGCGATATAGACAGGCCGCCAATCGGGATCGAACTTGTCCTTGAAATTGCGCAGGCCCTCGAAGTTGTAGAACTGTCTTCCGTGCCGGTAGACGAACGCGCCGAGGCGGGAACTCAGCTTCGCCCCGCGCCGTGCTTCGAGCCCTGAGAGCGGTGCATTGCCAAGGCTGAATTCACGGTAACCTTCCGCCTTGAAGTGCAGCAGCAGCTCCGTGAAGAGAAAGTCCATCAGCCCCGCGGGCGTCCCTTCCACATGACGCATGAGGTCGATGGCGGCCTGTTCCTTTGCGTTGGTCAGCCACAGACTTGCAAAGGCAACGATCCGACCTTCGTAGCTGACGGTGGCGACCGGAAAACGGGCAAGCCTTTCGGCGTCGAAGGACCCGACCGAGAAACCCTTTTCTCCCCCCGGTTTGGACCGCAGCCATTCGTCCGAGATGGATCTGAGGGTTGTCATCGTCTCGGGCGAAATCGGCGCTGGGATCATGTCGAAGCTCAATCCATCCCGCCGGGCGCGGTTGTGGACGGTTCGGAGCCTCTTGCGATGGCTTCCATCCAGGCTGAATGCATCGAGGCGGATAACGGCTTCCTCCCCCATTTTGACCAGCGAAAGACCCATATCGAGCCAGAGCGGCACGGAATTGGCCGAGACGGAATAGAAAACCGGGCGCGCGTTTGCGGCATAGGCGGCATCGTGAAATTCCCAGACGAGCTGCATGAACTCGTCCGGATCGCCGAAAGGTTCGTGCAATGCCACCCATGTCCGGCCCTGAATGCGGTACATGAGGAATGATCTGCCGGTTTCGGAAAACAGGAGGCTCTTGTCCCCCGTCAGTGCGATGTTCCCTTCGGGGTCGGGCTGATTTTCGATGATCGTCCGGGCGCGCTCCAGCTCCTCCGGCGTGGCGAGGTCATGGGAAAAGGCGCCCGGCCTCAGGGCGAAGACCAGGGTCATCAGCCCGAAAGCGATGAAGCCGACGAGCGCCGCGCGCAACGCCCTCGGCGCGGTTTGATCGGCCGCGAATTGCCACCAGAGTTCGTTGGCATAGGGGGTCGCCTTGTGCGCAAAGAACAGGATCGCCAGCACCGCGACACCGAGGCTGGCCATCATGAGCATCCAGCGGATGCTGAGTACATTGCGTGTGAGGCGGGTCGAGCGGTAGAATTCACGCTTCGTCGGCAACAGGACGAGCAGGGCGAGCCCGAGGACCAGCGCCCTGTCATAGTCCAGTCCGTTCGCAAGGCTTGCCGCCACGCCGCCCCCCAATGCGCCCAGGG
>NZ_LWEX01000441.1 GCF_001634885.1 Sulfitobacter sp. HI0040
CTGGGGGGCGGCAATACCGGGCGCAACACCACGATCATCCGGTCGAACTACCTGCAGGATCCCTCCGCCGCGATCTACGAAAAGGCGCGCAGTCTCTATGAGACCATGAGCCAGGATCTGAACTACAACGTGATGTTCAGCCCCCGGGGCGTGATCATGCTGGCGCAGACCGAACATGAGGTGCGCGGCTACAAGCGGACGGCCCAC
>NZ_LWEX01000442.1 GCF_001634885.1 Sulfitobacter sp. HI0040
GGGCGGGTGCTGGCGCGGTATTTCGGCTTCGATGCGCGCTCGGCCTTGCTGGCGGCGGCACCCGGGCACCTCAGCTTCGTGATCGCCATGGCGGCGGACACCGGGGCGGACCTGACGCGGATCGCGGTCAGCCAGTCGGTGCGACTGCTGGCGCTGACCATCGTCGTGCCCTTCGTGGCGCTGGCCATGGGCGTTCGCCTGACCGGGGGCTTGGTGCCCGCGGGCGTGCCGCTGGGACCGGTGGCGCTTTTGGCCGTTGCGGCGGCGGCGGTACTGCTGGGCCGGGTCATGGGGCGGCTTTCGGTGCCCGCACCCCTGCTGATGGGGGCGATGGCTGCCTCTGCCGTGGGTCATCTGGGCGGGCTGCTGGACGGGAACGTGCCGGGCTGGCTCATACTGCCCGCGTATCTTGTGCTGGGCGCGCTGATCGGCACCCGTTTCGCGGGGCTGACATTGGCGCAGGTGCGCAGCGGTCTGGGGGCGGGGCTGACGATCACGCTCATCGCGATTGCCTTTGCCGCCGCGGCGGCTGTGCCGGTCGCATTTGCACTGGGCATGCCGCTCGCCCATGTGCTGGTGGCCTTTGCCCCCGGCGGGCTGGAGACGATGATCGCCATGGGCGTGGTGCTGGGCGTGGTGCCGGGGTTCGTCGCGGCCTGCCACATCGCACGCCTGCTGGTGCTGAGCGTTCTGCTGCCGGTTCTGATCAGTCGCGCCCCGAAGGATGATCCCGACCCCAAAGAGCCCGGCGCCGAAAAGGAGCGGGACAGCGAACTTAAGGCCCGCTGACGCGTTGGACGTCGAGAGGTGCGCCCATGGAAAATCCGTTTCTGTTCGACAGTGTGACAAGGCTTCTGGACGTGGTCGTCAGCGCGGCCATCGTCTATGTCGCCGTGGTCGGCTTCGTCCGGCTCAGCGGAAAGAGGTCCACCGCGCAGATGAACAATTTCGACTGGGTGGTGACGGTCGCCATGGGCTCCCTGATGGCCTCGGGCATCCTGTCGGACAGCGTGTCGATCGCCGATTCCGTGGCCGCCATCGGAACGCTGCTGGTGCTGCAATGGCTGCTGACCCGCGCGATGATCCGCTGGCCCGTCGTCAGCCGGACGGTGCGTGCGGCACCCTCGCTGCTTTATCACCACGATGCCTTCCAAAGCGAGGAGATGAACCGCGAAAGGATCAGCCGCTACGAGGTTCTGGCGGCGGTGCGGGAGAACGGCTTCGCGGATATGGAAAACGTCCAGACGGTCATTCTGGAAGCGGACGGCAGCATCAGCGTTCTGCCCCGCACGGATGCGGACCCGGAAAACCCGGCCCTGCAGGATATCCATGGCCTGAAATCCGGCGCATTGCGCTGAGGCTTCTTCAGGGTTTGAGGCGGATCATCAGCCGGTTGCCGGTGCGGCGTGTTTCCAGCGCGTCGAGCGCGGCTACAAGGTTCGACAATTTGCCGAAACCGTAGGTGCGCGCGTCGAAATCGGCGTGACGGGCCTGTATCGCCTGTCCGACCTGTCCGAGGTTGTACCAATCATCTTCGGTCTCGATCTTGTCCATCGCTTCCCGGAAGAGGGGCAGCGCCTTTTCGGCCTTGGCGGTGCTGCCGCGCGGGGTGTCGGGCGTGGCCGTGCCATCGAGGTTCTCGATCAGGATGAAACGGTTGTAGACGTTGCGCAGCGAATCGTGGGTCTTTTTCTCGCCGATGCCGATCACGGTGATACCCTGTTCGCGCAGGCGATTGACCAGCGATGTAAAGTCACTGTCCGACGAGACGATGACAAACACATCGAAACGCCCGGTATGCAGAATGTCCATCGCGTCGATCACCAGCCCGATGTCGCTGGCGTTCTTTCCGGTGGTATTGGCTGTTTCCTGATGCGCGACGAGCCCGAGTTCGCGGATCGGCGCTTTCCACCCCTTGAGGTGATCGTTGGACCAGTCGCCATAGACCCGGCGCAGCGCAGGCTCCCCGATGGAGGCGACTTCGCGCATAATGGCGGCGGCATGTTTGGCGGGCACGTTGTCCGCGTCGATCAGCACCGCCAGCAGGGGGCGGTCACGGTCGGTATTTTCGCGGCGGTCGGTCATCTGCGGTCCTTTCCCAGCGGGACGCCATAGAGTTCGAGCCGGTGCCCGCGCAGCTCATATCCCAGCTTGGCGGCGATCTTTTCCTGCAGCGCCTCGATCTCGGGATCGACGAATTCGATCACCGCACCCGACTGCATGTCGATGAGGTGGTCGTGGTGGTCCCGCTCCGCGTCTTCGTAACGCGCGCGCCCGTCGCCGAATTCCAGCTTGTCCAGAATGCCCGCTTCCTCGAACAGCTTGACGGTACGGTAGACCGTCGCGATGGAAATCGCGCTGTCGATGAGCTGCGCGCGGGCCAGCAACTCTTCCACGTCGGGGTGGTCGTCGCTGTCTTCGATGACCTGCGCGATGGTGCGCCGCTGGCCGGTCATGCGCAGGCCCATGGCTTCGCAGCGTTTGATGATCGGTTTGCTCATGGCGGGCCTTCGGGTCCTTGGGGGAGGCTCCGATGTAACCGCAAACGTGCGGGCGTGCCACCGTGATTTGCCCCCGGCGGTTGACTTGTGCGCGCCAAGGGGCCATGTGGGCGTCAGGCGATGCCTTCTGCCGCGTGAGCAGTTCCGGTGCCGGGGTCCGACGATCCCTTGCGCATACCGGCTTTCAAGGCCCGCCGTTGTTCCCAAAATCACGCGTGGGGCCAGGCGCTGCGGACGGGTGCGAGGTATATGGCCTGCGCCCGCGATCCGCTTTGCGCGACCCTGCGGCGTCCGGTGATGGGCGCGGCCAAGCTGATGCGCCCCCTCGGGGCGTGCGAAAGAAGAGATATGAGCGATTTCGACATGATGGGCCTGCCGACCGAACTGGTGGCACGGCTTTTCGAACTGGGTCTGAAGGACCCGACACCGATCCAGAAACAGGCGATCCCGCATGGGATGAACGGGCGTGACGTCATGGGCCTTGCCCAGACCGGCACGGGCAAGACAGCCGCCTTCGGCGTGCCGCTGGTGGCGCAGATGATGGCCATGGAAGGCCGCCCCAACCCGCGCAGCGTGCGCGGCCTCGTACTGGCGCCGACGCGCGAACTGGCCAGCCAGATCGCGGTGCATCTGCGCAACTATGCCAAGGGGACGCCGCTGAAAGTGGCGATGGTCGTGGGCGGCCAGTCGATCAACCCCCAGATCAAGCGGCTGGAACGCGGGGTCGACCTGCTGGTGGCCACGCCGGGCCGTCTCTTGGACCTGATGGACCGCCGCGCCGTGCGGCTGGAGGAGACGACTTTCCTCGTCCTTGATGAGGCCGACCAGATGCTGGACATGGGTTTCATCCACGACCTGCGCAAGATCGCCAGCGTGATCCCGAAGGACCGGCAGACGATGCTCTTCTCGGCCACGATGCCCAAGCTGATGAACGAGATTGCCAACAGCTACCTGCAAAGCCCGATCCGGATCGAGGTGTCCCCCCCGGGCAAGGCCGCGGACAAGGTCACGCAAGAGGTTCATTTCATCGCCAAGGCGGAAAAGACCTCCCTGCTGATCGAACTGCTGTCCAAGCACCGGGGAGAGCGTGCACTGGTCTTCGGGCGCACGAAGCACGGTTCGGAAAAGCTGATGAAGACGCTTGTGAAGGCCGGATTCGATGCGACTTCGATCCACGGCAACAAGAGCCAGGGCCAGCGTGACCGCGCCATCGAAGGGTTCAAGAGCGGTGATTTGACCGTATTGGTGGCCACGGACGTGGCGGCCCGGGGGCTCGACATCCCGGATGTGAAGCATGTCTACAACTACGACCTGCCCAACGTCCCCGACAACTACGTGCACCGGATCGGGCGGACCGCCCGCGCGGGCAAGGACGGCGCCGCTGTCGCTTTCTGCGCACCCGACGAAATGGGAGAGTTGAAGGCGATCCAGAAGACGATGGGTATCGCCATTCCCGTCGCCTCCGGCCGCCCGTGGGAGGCGATGGACGCCCCCGACAAGCCCAAGGGCCGGGGCGGGCGTGGCCGTGGTCGCGGCGGCAGACCGGGCGGCGGTCGTCCCGGTGGCGGGGGCGGCGACGGCGCACAGGGCGCGGGCGGCAAGCCCGGCGGTGGCCGCAAGCGTCGCCGCGGTGGTGGTGGCCGCAGGCCGGGCGGTCAGCAGGCTGCTTAAGCCTTACATGAAGACATCGGATCGGGCCCCGGCATAGGGTGGCCCGATCCAGCGGCGTGCTTCCCCGCAGGATGGGAGGGCACGCGCATCGCATTGACATCCGGCGCTTTCCCCGCGCTTCTGTCGGGATGGAGCGCAAGACGCATATGGATGCCTTCGGCGCGGCGGCGCTCATCGCCTTCGCCCTGCATCTCGCGTTCAATCAGGTCGTCATCAAGGTCACGAACGAAGGGTTCAACCCGGTCTTCGCCGCCGGTGCCCGGTCCGCCGGGGCCGTTCTGGTGCTGCTGCTCTGGATGTGGCTGCGTGGCATCCCCGTGGGTATCCCGCGCGCGGCATGGGGCGCGGGCCTCGCGGCGGGGGTTTTGTTCGCGCTGGAGTTCTTCTGCCTTTTCCTAGCGCTTGACCTCACGAGTGTCTCGCGTGCCTCGGTGATCTTCTATTCCATGCCTGTCTGGCTGGCGCTCGCCGCGCATTTCCTTCTGCCGGGGGAGCGGGTTTCAGGCCTGCGCGGGCTGGGGCTTTTACTGGCCATGGCGGGTGTTGCACTGGCGCTGAGCGACCGGAGTGGCGCCGCCGTAAGCTGGGCGGGCGATCTGCTGGCGCTCGCCGCGGCGCTGTGCTGGGCGGCCATCGCGCTGTCGGTCCGGCTGACGCGGCTGGTCACGATCCCGCCGGCGCAGCAGCTGATCTGCCAGGTCGGGGTTTCCGCGCCGCTGCTGCTCCTCGCCGCACCCGCCTTCGGGCCGCTGCTGCGCGAGGTGGAGGTGATCCACGTGGCCGCGCTGGGCTTTCAGACGGTGGCGGTTGCGAGCCTCGGATTCCTGGCGTGGTTCTGGCTGATGACGATCTATCCCGCCGCCTCGGTCGCCTCTTTCAGCTTCCTGTCGCCGGTGTTTTCCGTGCTGCTCGGCTGGCTTTTGCTGTCCGAGAACGTGGCCCCGTCGGTCTGGGCGGCGCTGGTGCTGGTGGCGGCGGGGATCTATCTCATCAACCGCAGACCCCGGATCGCGGCGGCGGGATAGAGTATTTGTGAAAGGGTGAAGGGGCGCGCGGCCCCTCCCTTAGGTGCCGCAGAAGGTGGCGGGAACGATTTCATCCTCGCGCGGTGGGCGCGCGAGGTCCGGATCGCTGGCCTCATAAGGCGTCGCTAGGGCTTTCATCAGCCGTTCGAACGGTGCCATGTCGCCCGCGACGGCGGCTTCGATCATCTGTTCCATCCGGTGGTTGCGGGGAATGATCGCGGGGTTCACCCGGTTCATCAGCGCTTCGGGATCGGGTTCCGCCTCAATCCGGTCGGCGTGATCCCGTGACCAGGCATCGAATGCCTCCCGGTCGGTGAACTGATCGCGCGCCGTACCCTCGCCCAAAGCACGGAAGGTATTGGTGAAATCCGCCCCATCCGTCTGCATCAGGGTGAGCAGGCGCTGGATGAGGTCGAGATCGCCCTCACGCGGTGTGGTGATGCCGATCTTGGCCGCGAAGCGCTGCAGCCATGCAGACTCCAGCCGTTTGGGCATCTCATGCAGGATCGCCGTGGCATCTTCCACCGCGGCTTGCGGGTCGTCCAGCTGCGCAATCAGCGCGGTCGCCAGTTGCGCCATGTTCCAGACCGCGATGTCGGGCTGGGCCCCGTAGGCATAGCGGCCCTGCCGGTCGATGGAGGAATAGACCCGCCCGTTATGAAAGGCATCCATGAAGGCGCAGGGCCCATAGTCGATCGTTTCCCCGGCGATGGAGCAATTGTCGGTGTTCATCACGCCGTGGATGAAGCCCAGCGACAGCCAATGCGCCACCAGATCGGCCTGCGCCTCGCTTACTGCCTTCAGCAGGTCGAGCGGACCTTTGGCATCGGGATAGTGGCGCGCGATGGCATAATCCGTGAGGGTGCGCAGCGCCTCTTTCTCCTTGCGGTGGGCGAAAACCTGAAAGGTGCCGACCCGCAGATGGCTGCGAGCCACCCGGGTGAGGACCGCACCGGGCAGGGCGCCCGCCTCGCGAAAGATCGCCTCTCCGGTGGCGACGGCGGCGAGGGCGCGGGTGGTGCGCACGCCCATGGCCCGCATCGCCTCCGATATCACGTATTCGCGCAGCACCGGACCCAGCCATGCGCGACCGTCGCCCATGCGCGAATAGGGCGTGGGGCCGGAGCCTTTGAGCTGGATGTCCCGGCGGCCGCCGTCTTGCATGCGTACTTCGCCCAAAAGGATGGCGCGGCCGTCGCCCAGCTGCGGATTGAAATTGCCGAACTGGTGCCCGGCGTAAAGCTGCGCCAGCGGGGCGGCACCTTCGGGCACTTCGTTGCCCGAGTAGATCGCCGCCAGCGTGCTGTCCTCCGCCTTTGGCAGGCCGAGTTCTGCCGCGAGGCCGTGGTTGAAGGCCAGAAGCCGGGGCGCGCGGACCGGGGTCGGTTCGATCCGCGTGTAAAAACCCTCTGGCAGGGTGGCATAGGTGTTGTCGAAGGGGGCTGCATAACTCATGCCCCAGATATAGGGGCGGCCCGGCGGTTCTGCCAGTTCGCAGTGCGCGCTTGTCAGAGCTTGCGCGACATCAGCAGCCGCCCCTCGCGGTGCGTGAAGCCCGACCGGCGGTAAAGGGCGATGGCGGTTTCATTGTCCGCCGCCACTTCGAGGTGGATCGCCTTCAGCCCGCCCGCGGCCAGCGCACGGGGCAGGGCGATGAGCGCTTCGGAGGCGATGCCGCGCCCGCGCACGCCGGGGCGCACGAAGATCTCGTCGACGAAGGCGTCGAGACCGCCGTATTCCACCGACCAGCCGAAGGTGATCACCACGTAGCCGATGGGCGCGCGGGGCGGGCCGATGAGGTAGGCGGCACCATGGGGGATGCCCTCCAGCAGGGGGGCGAGGCCTGCGCGGCGCGCCTCATCGCTCATGATAATCCCGGCCTCTGCGTGAAATGCCGTGACAAGGGCCACGAGCCTGTCGAGATGCTCAGGCGCTGCAAGGGTGATTGCCGCGCTCATAGCCGGGCGAGCCTTCGGGTCAGCAGGTCAAAGAAGCCGTCCGCGTCGATATCACCCACGAAGGTGGCGTTGGGCGCACGGTCGGTAACCCGCCACCAGTCGGCGACTGTCATTCCCATAGTGAGTTCCGAAGTCGTCTCGATCTCCACGTTGATGTGGCGGCCCGAGAAGAGATCGGGCGAAATGAGATAGGCCGTCACGCAGGGATCATGCAGCGGTGCGCCTTCGGAGCCGTATTTCTCCTTGTCGAACCGCTCGAAAAAGTCGGTCATCTGCGCCACGGCAAGCCCCACGGGGGTGTCCAGCGCGCGGAAGGCATCGTTGCGCGGCTTGGTCACGAGCGCCTTGTGCGTCACATCGAGCGGCATCACCACGAGGGGCGCGCCGCAGCGGAAGACGGCATCGGCGGCCTGCGGGTCGACGTAGATGTTGAACTCGGCCGCCGGGGTGATGTTGCCGCCCTCGAAATAGCCGCCGCCCATCAGGACGATCTCGGCGATGCGTTCCGCGATGTCGGGCGCGCGCTGGAGCGCTGTCGCGATATTGGTGAGCGGACCGAGAGGGCAGAGCGTCACGCTGCCCGGGGGATGTTGGCGCAGGGTCGCGATGATGAAGTCCACCGCGTGGCCTTCGGCCAGCGCCATGGTGGGTTCGGGCAGGCTGGGGCCATCCAGCCCGGTCTTGCCATGGACATGTTCGGCGGTCACCAGCGCGCGGCCAAGGGGCCGGTCGCAGCCGGCAAAGACGGGCATATCGGATCGGCCCGCCAGTTCGCAGACGATGCGGGCATTGCGCGCGGTCAGTTCCAGCGGCACGTTGCCCGCGACGCAGGTGATCCCCAGCACCTCGATCTCTTCGGGGCTGGCCAGTGCCAGCAGGATGGCCACGGCATCGTCCTGCCCGGGGTCGGTGTCGATGATGATCTTGCGCGGGGTCATATGCTGTCCTGTCGTTGGGCGGAGCCTTGCCGCATGGGGGGTGGCTTGTCCAGCCGCTCTGCCCGCGCGGGGCGGGGTCAGCCGCGTTCCGCTGCCTTTTCCGCGTCCCAGAGCGCGTCCATCTCTTCGAGCGTGCTGTCCTGCGGTGTCTTGCTCAACCGCGCCAGCCGCGCCTCCACCCCTTCGAACCGGCGGGTGAACTTGGCGTTGGCGCGGCGCAGCGCCGCTTCGGGTTCGACACCCAGATGCCGCCCGAGGTTGGCCATCACGAAGAGCAGGTCGCCGAACTCTTCCTCCACCTCCGCGTGGGACAGGCTGTCGCGCGCCTCGACGAGTTCGGCGGCCTCTTCGGCGATCTTGTCGATCACGTGGTCGGTCGCGGGCCAGTCGAAGCCCACGCGGGCGGCGCGCTTTTGCAGCTTGTAGGCGCGCAGAAGGGCAGGCAGCCCCACGGCCACCCCGTCCAGCGTGCCGCCCTGAGCCTTGTCCGCGCGTTCGGCGGCCTTGATCGCCTCCCAGTCGCGGGTCTGCTGTTCGGCGGACTTGTCGCGGCTTTCATCGCCGAAGACATGCGGATGCCGGGCGATCATCTTGTCCGAAATCGCTTCGGCCACCGACTGGAAGGAGAACAGGTTGCGCTCCTCGCCCATGGCGGTGTGATAGACCGTCTGCAACAGCAGATCGCCCAACTCCCCTTCGAGGTCCGGCCAGTCGCGGCGTTCGATGGCGTCGGCGACCTCATAGGCTTCTTCGATCGTGTAGGGGGCGATGCTGTCGAAGTCCTGTTCGATATCCCACGGGCAGCCGGTTTCAGGATCCCGCAGGCGGCGCATGATGGCGAGCAGTCGTTCTATTCCCGGCTTTTGATCAAAAATCGGGTCCTGTGGCATTGCGGCCTCCGCGGCTTCGGTGTCAGATGCGACCTGACCAAACCCCGGCCAAGGAGTCCAGACGTGCCCATCGTGAACCGCATAGCCGCTTTTGCGCCCGACATGAAAGCCTGGCGGCGGCATTTGCATACCATACCGGAACTGGGCAACGACCTGCCGAAGACGGCCGCCTTTGTCGCCGAACGCCTGCGCGAATTCGGCGTGGACGAGCTGCACGAAGGTTTCGCGCAATCCGGCATGGTGGCTATCCTGAACGGGCAGGGCGACGGACCGACCATCGGACTGCGCGCGGATATGGACGCGCTGCCCATCGCTGAGGCGACCGGCGCCGACCATGCGAGCGGCCATCCGGGCAAGATGCATGCCTGCGGACATGACGGCCACACCACCATGCTGCTGGGCGCCGCGCGCTACCTTGCCGAGACGCGCAATTTCCGCGGCCGGGTGGCGCTGATCTTCCAGCCCGCCGAGGAAACCGGCGGCGGGGCGGAGGCGATGGTGGCCGAAGGCATCATGGAGCGTTTCGACATCGCGGAAGTCTATGCCCTGCACAACGCCCCGAACCTCCCACTGGGCGGGTTCTTCACCACGCCGGGGCCGATCATGGCCGCGGTCGATACCTTCCATATCCATGTCACAGGCCACGGCGGTCACGGCGCCAGCCCGCATGAGACACGCGATCCTATCGTGGCGGCCTGCGGCATGGCACAGGCGATCCAGACGATCGTCAGCCGAAACCACAAGGCCACGCAGGAACTGGTGGTCTCGGTCACCCAGATCCACACCGGTTCGGCGGATAACGTGATCCCGGAAACCGCCTATATCAACGGCACGGTGCGCAGCTTTGACAAGGACGTGCAGGCCATGGTCATGCGTCGTCTGCAGCAGATCGTGGACGGGCAGGCCGCCAGCTATGACGTATCGGCGGAACTGATTTACGAGGTCGGGTATCCCGCGACGATCAACGCGGCCGAGCAGACCCGCTTCGCAGCCGAGGCCGCCCGGGATGTGGCCGGGGCCGAAGCGGTGGACGATGCCGTCGAAAGCGTCATGGGAGCCGAGGATTTCAGCTATATGCTGGAGCGCCGCCCGGGGGCCTATCTATTCCTCGGGCAGGGGGACGGGGCCGGGCTGCACCATCCGGAATATGATTTCAACGATGAGGTCGCCCCGGTGGGCGCGTCCTTCTTTGCGCGGATCGTGGAACGCGCCCAGCCCGTGGGAGGCAAGTGATGGGACTGGAGGACGCCAAGAGCCAGGTGGATCAGGCCTTTACGCGCGAAGACCTCAAAGGCCCGAGTTTCGAGAATGCGTTCGGGGGTGCCACGTCTTTCCTGCGCCGCCGTTATACCAAGGATCTGACGGGTGTGGATATCGCCGTGACCGGCGTACCCTTCGATCAGGCGGTGACGAACCGGACCGGCACGCGGCTGGGCCCGCGCGCGATCCGCGAGGCGAGCAGCCTGCAGCCCTATGATCCGCCCTATGGCTGGGATTTCGACGTCCTGAGCGAATACGCCATCGCGGACTACGGCGATCTTGCCTTCGACTATGGCCATGTGAGCCGCTTTCCTGCCGCGCTGACGGACCATATCCGTGGCATCCTGGAGGCGGGCGCGGCCTCCGTCGTGCTGGGCGGGGATCATTACATCACCTTTCCGATCCTGAAGGCCTATGCGGAGAAACACGGCCCCATCAGCCTGCTCCAGTTCGACGCCCATTCCGACACTTGGGTGGACGATGACATGGACCGGATCGACCATGGCACGATGTTCTACAAGGCCGTGAAAAGCGGCATCGTCGATCCGGCGACCTCCGTTCAGGTGGGCATCCGCACGACCAACCCCGATACCATGGGGGTGACAACCATCGACGCGCGCGAAGTGCATGAAAAGGGACCGGCAGCGGCGGTGGAAAAGATCAAATCCGTTCTGGGGGACAGGCCCTGTTACCTGACCTTCGACATCGATGCGCTGGATCCGGCCTTTGCGCCCGGTACGGGCACGCCGGTCTGGGGCGGTCTGACCAGCGCGCAATGCGCGATCATGCTGCGGGACCTTGCGGGCATCAACATCCGTGGCGGCGATGTGGTGGAGGTTTCGCCCCCCTTCGACACGACGGGCGCCACCGCCATTGCCGGGGCGCATGTGGCGACGGAGATCCTGTGCCTGCTGGGCGCGCGGATGCGGGCCGGTAAATAGGGGCGAGCGGTCAAGCGTTGTTCAACCCCTTCGGCGTCGGATATCGTTGAAGCGCAGGGCATGAGTATTTGAGAAAGGGTGAAGACCATGGGGTGGATCATATGGGCCATGTTGGGAATAGCTCTGGCGATCGCGCTCTATGTGCGGTTTGCTCCGTCGGACGTCGCCTATTGGCATCGGCCCGTGACCGCAGGGGCGGATGCTGATGGGGAAGGCAGCGCGGTGCGTATCCTGCAGGGCGGCAGCGATCTGATGGCGCGGCTTGACCGTGAGATGCGGGCGCTCCCACGGACCCGCGTGCTGAGCGGCTCGCCCGAGGCCGGTCGCGTTACCTATGTCACCCGCAGCCGGGTCATGGGGTTTCCCGACTACACGACGCTGGAGCGGCGCCCCGATGGGGTGGCGCTGTATGGTCGGCTCAGGTTCGGGCGGTCAGATTTTGGCGTCAACGCCGCGCGGCTGGACCGGGTCATCGGGCAGGTCGAGGCGCGATGACAGGCACCCCTGCTGCACTTCGCGCCACATCGGCACGTTGAGCGACATCTGGCACTGGGCCATGAACATCCGCCCGTCCACCTGCATGCAGATCGTTTCGCCCAGTTCAACGCGTGCGCCGCTGCGGTCGGTGCAATAGCAATCGATCGTCCGGCCCGAGGGGGCCGTCACATCCGCCGCGACCGGGGCGACAGTGGCCATGAAAAGCATGGCGCAGAGGGTTTGGGCACTGCGTGGCATGGCGCGATCCTAGCATGCGCCGGGCCTTGACCAAAGTACTTCTATCAGCGACAGAACCGCATGATCCCCATGGACCGACTAGAACAGATCACCCGGCGCTTCCAGTTTCTGGAGGCCTCCATGGCGTCGGGCTCCGACGGGGGCGATTACGCGGCCCTTGCCCGGGAATATGCCGAGTTGCGACCCGTGGTCGAGCAGATCGACGCCTATCGTCAGCTTCTGGACGATATGGCGGAGGCCAAGGCCTTGCTGAAAGATCCGGAGATGGCCGAGCTTGCGCAGGAGGAGCTGCCCCGCCTGAAATCGGCCCTGCCGGAAGCCGAGGCGGCGCTGCAGCTTGCACTGCTCCCACGCGACGCCGCCGATGCGAAGCCTGCGATGCTGGAAATCCGCCCCGGCACCGGCGGGGAGGAAGCGGCGCTTTTCGCAGCAGACCTTCTGCGCATGTACCAGCGCTATGCCGAACTGCGCGGCTGGGGGTTCGACCTGATCGAACAGCAGCTGACCGAACTGGGCGGGGTGAAGGAAATCGTGGCCCATGTGACGGGTCAGAACGTCTTTGCCCGGCTGAAATTCGAAAGCGGCGTGCACCGGGTGCAGCGGGTGCCCGCAACCGAGAGCGGCGGACGCATCCACACCTCCGCCGCCACCGTGGCGGTCCTGCCGGAGGCGCAGGACGTCGATATCCAGATCGATCCCGCCGACCTGCGGATTGACACCATGCGGTCGTCGGGCGCGGGCGGCCAGCACGTGAACACGACCGATTCCGCCGTGCGCATCACCCATCTGCCCACCGGCATCGTCGTGACCTCTTCGGAAAAGTCGCAGCATCGCAACCGCGACAAGGCGATGCAGGTGCTGAAGGCCCGGCTGCATGACATGGAACGCGGCCGGATGGATGACGCGCGTTCCGCCGACCGGGCGGCGCAGGTGGGATCGGGCGACCGCTCTGAACGGATCCGGACCTATAACTTTCCCCAAGGCCGCATGACCGATCACCGGATCAACCTCACGCTCTATCGGCTCGATGCGGTCATGCAGGGCGATCTGGACGAGATCATTGACGCGCTCACGGCGGATGCCCAGGCCCGCGCCCTGGCCGAGATGAACGCGTGAGCGCGCCCACCGCCGCGCAGGCCATGGCGGCGGCGGCCGCGCGGCTGCGCGCGGCTGGCGTGCCTGACCCGGCGCGGGATGCGCGCATCCTGCTGGCGCATGCCGCTTCGGTCGATGCCGCGCGCGTGACATTGATCGCACCCGAGGAAATTGCCCCGGAAATCGCCGAGCGCTACGAACACCTCGTGGCCCTGCGTGCGGTGCGGGTGCCCGTGTCGCAGCTTGTGGGGCGGCGCGCCTTCTACGGGCGGGATTTCGAGATCAGCCGCGACGTGCTGGACCCGCGACCGGAAACCGAAACGCTGATCGAACTTGCCCTCTCAGAGCCTTTCGCCCGTGTGCTCGACCTTGGCACCGGATCGGGGTGCATCCTCGTGAGCCTTCTGGCCGAACGCCCATCGGCCACCGGGGTGGGCGCGGACCTGTCGGAGGCCGCTTGCCTTCAGGCCAGCGCCAATGCGGTACGCCACGCCATCGCCGACCGCGCCTCGATCATCCGCTCGGACTGGTTCGGGCAGGTGGAGGGCCGGTTCGACCTGATCGTGTCGAATCCCCCCTATCTCGCCCAGGAGGAGATGGCCGGGGTCGCGCCGGAATTGCGCGATCACGAACCCGAAATGGCGCTGACCGATGGTGCCGACGGGCTGAGCGCCTACCGAGTCATCGCCTCCGAAGCGCAGGGCTATCTGACCGCGACGGGCCGCGTTCTGGTGGAAATCGGCGCCACCCAGGGCGCTTCGGTGGCCGCGCTGTTCCGGCAGGCGGGCTGGGGCAGGGTACGGGTCGTGCAGGATCTCGATGGGCGCGACAGGGTCGTCTGGGCCGATACACCGGCCTGAAAACGCCTTTTGCGCCGTGAAACTGGCCCCGATTTGCAGTTTGCGCTTGCTCAACGCGCGATCCCGTGCTTATTCAAGGGTGTTGCAGCGGTGGATGCCCCCAAAGGCGGTCCCGCGCGGCGTCAAGCCCAACATCTCGCATCACCGGGTCTGTCAGATGGCAGCGACTTGCCTCCCGGACAATACGAACCACAGCACCGAAGGCTGAAATCACTTCATGAAATCTTCCAGATCCCGATCCCGGTCGAAGAACAACCGTAACCGCCAGAATCAGGGGGGCGGCAATGTCGTCAACCGTGTGTTCGACAGTTCCGGCCCGGAAGGAAAGGTGCGTGGCACGCCACAGCAGGTCATCGAGAAATACAATCAGCTGGCGCGGGATGCCCAGCTGAGCAACGACCGCGTGGCGATGGAAAACTTTCAGCAGCACGCCGAACATTATCTGCGCCTGCTGAGCGAGGCCCAGCGCGAGATTGATCAGCGCCGGGAGGAACAGGAACGCCAGAACCGGGAACGTCAGGCCGAACGCGACCGTGATCGCGCCGAGCGGCAGGAACGGGAATCGAACGGCTCCTCGGGCGGCGACGGTCAGGGCAACCAGTCCTCCGGCGGCGGCAATCAGGGCGGCGACCGCAATGGCGGGCAGGATGGCGACCGGGGCAACCGGTCGAACGACGGCGGACGGGACCGACAGGACGATGGCGGACAGGACGATGTTCAGGACGGCAGCACCCTTGTCGAAACACCCGAAATGAAGCCGAAGGCCAAGCGCGCGCCCCGGCGCAAGCCGAAGCCCGAAGAGGCCGGCGGTTCTTCGCAGGATACGTCGGGCGGCGATCAGCCCGGCGAAGGCGCTTCGGAACCCGCACCCGAAAAGCCCCGCCGCAAGCGCAAGCCGCAGGGCGGGGGCGACGGCCAGAACGAAGCGGCAGAATGACCCCGGGGGCCTCGCGATAGCGGGGCCTTTGCGATTCGTGGTGGAGCCTACGGTGAAGACTCTTGTAAGTGTGACGCCGCAGTAGGCTAAGGCTTCGAGGAAAATATTTGTGAGCCTGCCCTCAACGTCCGCCGCGCGGACGGAGCTGCCGCTCTTTTTCGGCATCGCTGGGCCAGATCATCCTGCATTGACGATCAGCGTTACCCCTGCAACCGCGCAAATTGCGCCGATCCAAGCTAAGCCGGGAGGGCGTGCTTTGCCCAGAACCCAGATCAGGGGCAAAATGATCAGAGGAGTCGTCGCGGCGAGTGTGGAGACGACGCCAACCGGACCACTGCTCAGGGCGTAGAGTTGCAAAGTCATTCCCAGCCCGGTGCCAATTGCTGCGCTCAAAAACACCTGACCAACGACCGGTTTCGGCATTGACCCAATCTGCGCTTTCCTTTCCGCAGACAGGACCACAGGTAGCAGCAGACTGAGCGATCCGGCCAGAGATCGAATGAATGTCGCCGAAACCAGATCCGCTCCGTCAAGCATGACGGGCGCTGCGATAAGGACGCTTCCTGCCTGTGAAAGTGCGGATGCCAAGCCAAAAAGGACGCCGCCAGTCACGTTGCTTCTTTCCCCCGAGAAACGCGTTAGCGCAGCGAAGTTACGCGAAAAAATAGCTAAGACGAGACCGCCAAACACGATGGCAGTGCCGAAAAGAGCAAGTTCACTGACGACCTGCCCCAAAATCACAAATCCAAGAACCAACGCAAAAGGCGCAGTGGTCGTGTTCAACAAGGATTGAAGGGCCGGTCCAATACGCGCCAATGACGCGTAGCGCAGTGTATCCGCAAGAAAGACGCCTAGAATGCCCGACAAAACCAGCAACGAGATATCTGTTAAGCTGAGCGAGGTGTCGAAACCCGAGGTAAGGGCCAGTACGGCAAAGCCGACTGCGACTAACGACATTCGCAAAAAACTGAAAACTATCGCGCCCAATGTCCGGGCCGCATCGTAGGCAAGAAGACTTGAAATCGCGAAACAGGCAGCCGTTCCGATAGCTGCAAATATCCAGAGTGATGTCAAAAAACGCGCGCCCTAATTTTTCAGGTCAGGACAAGCGTTGGAGTTCAACCTAACCTGAGGTCAAGCATATTCTCGCTTTCTAACGATACCACTCCACGACTGTGAGCTTGGTATCGCTCACCTGCACAACGAAGTGCGACGGGCTGGCCCGATAGCTGGGCCTTTTACTTTTCGGGGGAGCGGCCCACGCCTTGCCCCATCCGCGGCGCAAGCTCGCGCGCCAATGCGCAGAAACCTTCGAGCGTGATCTGCTCCGCCCGGTCGGTGGGTGTGAGGCCTGCGGCACGAAGGTGGTCCTCGATATCCGGGGTCAGCGATTTGAGCGCGGAGCGTAGCATCTTGCGCCGCTGGTTGAAGGCGGCTGCCACCACGCGCGACAGCACCTGCGCATCCGCCGGAAAGCGCGGCTCCGGCAGGGCCTTGAGGTGGACGACGCTGGAGGACACCTTGGGCGGCGGCGTGAAGGCCCCCGGGGGCAGTTGCATGACGATACGCGCCTCGCTGCGCCACTGGGCGAGGATGGCGAGCCTGCCGTACGCCTTGCTGCCGGGCTGTGCGACGATGCGTTCGGCCACTTCGCGCTGGAACATCAGCGTCAGGCTTTCCCAGAACGGGGGCCACTCTGCAGGGGTCAGCCAGCGCACCAGCAGTTCGGTGCCGATGTTGTAGGGCAGGTTGGCCGCGACCCGGATGGGCGGGGCAAGATAGCCGAGCGGGTCGATCTCCAACGCGTCGCCTTCGACGACCTGCAGGCGCGCGGGATAGGCCTCCGCGATTTCGGTGAGGGCGGGAATGCAGCGTGGGTCTTTTTCGATCGCAAGCACCCGGCGCGCCCCTTCGGACAGCAGCCCCCGCGTCAGACCGCCGGGGCCGGGGCCGATCTCCAGCACGTCGCACTCGGAAAGGTCACCGACCTGTCGGGCGATCTTGGCCGTCAGGTTGAGGTCCAGCAGGAAGTTCTGCCCCAGCGCCTTGCGCGCGGAAAGGCCGTGCCGGGCGATCACCTCCCGCAGGGGCGGCAGATCGTCGATGGCACTCATGCCGTGCCCATCCGGTGGGCGAGGCGGATCGCCTCCACCATGCTTGTCGGATTGGCGATGCCGCGCCCGGCAATGTCGAAGGCTGTCCCGTGGTCGGGGGAGGTCCGGACGAAGGGCAGCCCCAGAGTGACATTCACGCCCCGGTCGAAATCGAGCGTCTTGATCGGGATGAGAGCCTGATCGTGGTACATGCAGATCGCGGCATCATAGCGCGCGCGCGCGGCGGCGTGGAACATTGTATCCGCAGGCAGGGGGCCCGAAAGATCGAAGCCCTCGCCGCGCATTTCGGTCAGCAGCGGGCCGATCCAGTCGAGTTCCTGCCGACCCATGGCGCCGCCCTCACCGGCATGGGGGTTCAACCCCGCTACCGCGAGGCGGGGCGCGCAAAGGCCGAAGTGACTCTTCAATCCGGCTTCGACGATCTCGATCACCTTTCGCAGCCGCTGGGACGTCAGTGCCGCTGGCACCTCCTCCAGCGCGATGTGGATGGTTGTGGGTACGACGCGCAGCAATTCGGACGCGAGCATCATCACGACATCCTCCACCCCCGCGAGATGGGCGAGATATTCGGTATGGCCGGGATGCGCGAAAGCGGCGCCGTCGATCAACGCCTTCTTGTGAATAGGTGCCGTGCAAAGCGCGCATGCCGCCCCGCTGCGGACGAGTGCGACCCCCTTGTCTATGGCGGCGATGACATGCGGCGCATGCGCGGCATCAGGCTGCCCCGGTTGGGCGGGGGGGCCGAAATCCATCGGCAGAACAGGTAAGGCGTCGGGCGAAGGGCTTGCGGCCTCTGCCGGATCAGTCACGAGACGGTGCGGAATATCCTGCGGCAGATGCCGCGGATCCCCGAGCCAGAGCATTGGCAGTTCCGCGGCCAAAATTGCCCAGGCGCGCGCTGCGACCTCGGGGCCGATGCCCGCCGGTTCGCCGCAGGACAGGACGACCGGCAGCGACGGACCTGTGGTCATTGCCGTGAAATGCGGGCGTCGGCGCGCAGTTGTTCCAGCAGCTGGTCGGAGTAGCCCTGCAACTGGTTTTGCCGCAGCGCCCCCACCACCTGATCCCGGTCAGCCTCCTGATTCACGGCTGCCGTCCGGCTGCAGAGCATCAGAAAGACCAGCGTACGCCCGTCGCTCCCCGTGAGGGCCGTCGATACTTCGCCGGGATCGAGCTTTGCCAGTTCGATCGCGATATCCTGCGGGATCTCTGCCGGGGCCTTCGTGACGCGGCTCAGCACCTGTTCGGGCTGTCCCTTGGCCACGCCATAGAGGTCATCGCAACGGTCGACTTGCGTACGGATCTCCGCCGCCCGGGCCAAGGCCTCGGGGCTGCGACCGCCGGGGATGTAATAGGCGGCATAATCGATGGCGGAATATTCACGCCGCGGGCGGCCGGTTTCCTCGATGTCGCGCAACTGGAACAGCGCGATGCCGCCCGGGATCGGCAGCGGTGCGGTGACTTCTCCGGGGGCCAGCGCCATGATCAGCGGCTGAATGGCGGGCGGAAGCTGCTCAACCGGGGTCCAGGGCAGGCGACCGCCCTGATCGCGCGACGGCGTGGCCGAATACTGCCGCGCAAAGGCGGAAAACTGATCCAC
>NZ_LWEX01000443.1 GCF_001634885.1 Sulfitobacter sp. HI0040
CTGCACCTCCCCTTCATCGGGGCTTTCGCCCAGCTCGTCCATCAGCTTCGCTTCGTCGGAATCGGCGCACATGACGTTGGCGCCCTGATCGGCCAGATGCCGGGCGATGGACAGGCCGATGCCGCTGGCGGCCCCGGTCACGATGGCGGTTTTGCCTGAGATGGAAAATGACATGAAGGTCCCTTCAGTCTGCCGGGTTCAGCGGCGGCCCCGTAGCGGGCGCGCGGCGTGAAAAAGCTTAAAACGGGCGTCGCCGCCGATTTCCTCCACATGGGCAAAGCGCTTTTTCAGCTCCCCCTCATATGGAAGATGCCGGTTGGCAACCAACCAGAGATTACCCTGCAACGACAGGATGCGGGCCGCGGCGGCGACGAAGGCCTGCCCGATCTGCGGTTCGGCGGCGCGCCCGGTATGAAAGGGAGGGTTCATCAACACGGTATCCATGCGATGCGGAGGTTCCCAGCGCGTCGCATCTTCCCAGTAAAAACGCGCACGCGGGTCCGTCACGTTATGGCGCGCACATTCCAGCGCCATGTGACCGGCTTCGACCAGATGCAGCGTCTCCACATCCTTGCGGGTCAGCGCATGGGCCGCGATATACCCCCAGCCCGCACCCAGATCGCAGACCTCCCGGCCCAGCGTTTCGGGCAGCGCCTCCACCAGCAGCGCCGAGGCCAGATCGACCCCGTCGGCGGAAAAGACACCGGGCGCGGTCCAGAACCCGCCTTCGGTGAGCGACGGCCCTTCGAGCCAGTCCTCGAAAAAATCGGTGGCGGTTTCGTCGATCCAGAAAAGCTTTCCATGGGCTTTCGAGATGGGTCCATGCACCGTAACCCTGCTGCGCATTTCACGCAGGATGCTATCGGCGCCGTCCGTCTTCTGCCCGTCTATGACCACGATGCCGTCGCTGACCGCGCAGGCCTCTGCCACGAGCGACCGCGCCTCGACCTTGGCGCGAGGCAGGCTGACGATTGCGGCGGCATAGCGATCCTTGGTGACGCGCATCACCTCGTATCCGCGTTCTTCCCATGCATCGTAGTTGGGCTTGAAATCATTGATGATGCGCAGGCGCTCGGCTGGCAGCCCTGCCAGATCGGCATCCATCGGGGGGCGAAACGCTGCAATCAGCCCTTCTTCGGGCAGCTCGAGCCCGCCGCCATCCATCGCGACCTGCAAGCGCGTATCGATCACGCGCTACTCTTCCTTTTCCATGGTGCACTGCAGCGGATGCTGGTGACGCCGGGCAAAATCCATGACCTGCGCAACCTTCGTCTCCGCGATCTCGTGACTGAAGACGCCGACCACGGCCAGCCCCTTCTTGTGCACTGTCAGCATGATCTCGAACGCCTGGGCGTGGTTCAGGCCGAAGAACCGTTCCAGCACATGAACGACGAATTCCATGGGTGTGAAATCGTCGTTCAACAGCATCACCTTGTAGAGAGGCGGACGCTTTGTCTTGGGCTTCGTCTTGGTCAGAAGCTCGGTCTCGTCTTCGTCCCCGGGACGCCCGGCCATGGATAGATCGTCAAGGCGCATTGCTGCTCCTGAGCTTGCGTGAAGTTTACGAGTCGCGTGGGAGGTATATAACCTTCGGACGCCATTGGAAAAGGGGGAGTATAACGTGCACCCGAGGGTCACAACCATAGGTTTCGATGCAGACGACACGCTCTGGCACAATGAACGCTACTTTACGCTGACCCAGGACCGCTTCGCGGCCCTCTTGGCCGATCATGCGGCGCCCGAAGGTCTGATGGACAGGTTGTTGGAGGCAGAACGACGGAATCTTCCCCACTATGGCTTCGGGATCAAGGGGTTCACACTATCGATGATCGAAACCGCGATCGAGGTGACCGACGGTGCGGTTACTGCAGATGTCATCGCCGAAATCCTGCAGGCGGGGCGGCAGATGCTGTCGCATGATGTCGAACTGCTGCCCCATGTCACCCGCACGCTCGAACAACTGGGGGAACGCCATCGCCTGATCCTCATAACCAAGGGGGACCTGCTGGACCAGCAGCGCAAGCTGGCCGAGTCGGAGCTGCGCGGCTATTTCGACGCGGTTGAAATCGTCTCGGACAAGAACAGCGGCATCTATTCGGAGATCTTCGCCCGGTGCGGGGACGGTCCGGAAAGGGGTCTGATGGTGGGGGATTCCATGCGGTCGGACGTGCTCCCGATGATCGCGGCGGGCGGCCATGGTGTTCACGTGCCCCATGGCACCCCTTGGGCGATTGAGCGGGCAGAGCCGCCGCACGGCGAAGCGCGCTATCACGAAATCGCGGACTTGGCCGCGCTGCCGGCGCTGGTTCACCGCTTATGTGCAGAATCATGAAACGTAAGGTTCACCGGCAAACTACCGCCGTATTACCGCCTTATTCCGGCCACATTACCCCCTATGGTATGAATAAATCGTAGTCTCGCTACATCTGGAAAAACAATAATCCTTAATTCGATGAAACCTTTCTTCGGAATGGGTTTATCGGGCACCGAACCTGTGGTAGTGTAGTCTCAATAAAATTGGCCAGTCGAAAAAAATCGGCGGTCAGAGGCAGAGTAAAGGCAGGTTAACTATGAAGGCGCGCCGCGTGCAGCCAGCCCGTTTGGGGTTGTTCCTTTCAGCAATCGTCTGGTTACTGATTATCGTCCCCCTGGGCGCCCGTGCGGCCCCCTACGCAGCCCATGTGATTGATGCCCGCAGCGGGGAGGTGCTCCATTCGGAGAACGCAGATACCCGGCTGCACCCCGCGTCGCTCACAAAGATGATGACGCTTTACATCGCTTTCGAAGCCATCCAGCACGGTGAAATCTCGCTCGACACGCAGGTCGAGATCACCCGGAACGCTGCCTCCGAACCGCCCAGCAAGCTCGGGCTGCGCCCGGGCCAGAAGATCGCGCTGCGCTACCTGATCCGTGCTGCCGCGGTGAAGTCCGCCAACGATGCCGCCACGGCAATCGGAGAGGCCATCGGAGGGTCCGAAGCGTCCTTTGCCCGCCGCATGAACCGCACCGCCAAAGCCATGGGGATGACGCGGACGACCTTCAAGAACATGCACGGGCTGACGGAAAACGGCCATCTTTCCACCGCCCATGACATGACGATCATGGGTCGGCATCTGCTTTATGACTATCCGCAGTATTACAATCTCTTTTCCCGCATCACGGCGGACGCGGGGGTGCGCAAGGTATCCCATACGAACCGCCGTTTCCTCAGCGCCTACAAGGGCGCCGACGGCATCAAGACGGGCTACACACGCGCTGCAGGGTTCAACCTGACCGCCTCTGCCGAGCGGGGCAATGAACGGATCATCGTCACGGTCTTTGGCGGCAAATCCACCGCCTCGCGCAATGCCAAGGTCGCCGAACTGATGGACCTGGGCTTCCGCCGGGCGCCTTCGGGGGCGCCGGTGCGCAAACCCGGCGCGCCGCTTTACGCCGGCGCCGGGGACACGGGCGATGCGGCGGGTCCTGCCGGAAAGATCATCCGCCTTGCGGGCGCGGTCAAGGAATCCAAGCGACCGGAGCTTCGGCCCGGCACCGCGCAGACAGTCCTCGTTGCTTCGCTCGAACCGCTGGCGCCGCTCGATCCGGTCGTAACCCAGGACGATATCAGCAAGGCGTTGCTTGAGGCCGTAGAAAGCCCGGCTGAGCCAGCCGTCTCAGAAGCGGAGACCATTGCTCTGGCCTCGGCCACCGTGTCCATGCGCCCCACCCTGCGCCCGGCGGACACCGACGACAGCGCAACCGACACGGCGGTGCAAGCTGTCCTGACAGAAGCGGCCGTTGTCGCCGTAGCGAAGCCTGCGGCGCCTGAGGTCGTTACCCGCGTCTCCACATCCGGCGGGCGGCACTGGGGCGTCAACGTTGGCCGCTACCCCAGCCGCTATGCAGCGGAGACCATCCTGCTCAAGACCGCCCTGGCCGAAATGTCCACGCTCGACGGTACGCTGCGCAAGGTCGTCCAGCGCCCGCAGGGCTTCGATGCGAACTTTCTGGGCATGACCCGGGAAAGCGCTGACCTCGCCTGCCGTCGTCTGCAGGCTCGCAATATCCAGTGCTTCATGGTCGGCCCCCCGGCGAGCTGACTTATACCGCGCCGTTCTTCATGGAGAAGGCAGAGAGGCCCCCCGTCTGATAGCGGTGGGCCTTCTTCTTGGGGGTGCCTTTTCGGATCGCTCAGGTCGTCGCCTGAAGGAGTGTACGCGTATACTCGCTGCGCGGGTTGTCGTAGAGATCCTCGGCTGAGCCGTATTCCACGACATCGCCCCGCTTCATCACCATCACCTGATGGGACATGGCGCGAACTACCTTTAGATCGTGGCTAATGAAAAGGTAAGCCAGCCCGTATTTCACCTGCAACGCGCGAAGCAGTTCCACGATCTGTACCTGCACCGTCATGTCCAGCGCGCTGGTGGGTTCGTCCAGCACCAACAGGCGTGGCCGCAGGACCATCGCGCGGGCAATGGCGATACGCTGCCTCTGCCCGCCAGAGAATTCGTGCGGGTAGCGATCCATCGTCGCGGGGTCGAGGCCGACTTCCACCATCACTTCGGCCACCAGTTCGCGTTTGTCACGCGCGGCGTCCACTTTGTGAATTTCCAGCCCTTCGGCGATGATCTGGAAACAGGTCATCCGGGGCGAGAGCGAGCCAAACGGATCCTGAAAGACGATCTGCATCTCCGACCGCAGACGCCGCAGCTCCCGGGTGGACCACCGGCGCACATCTTCATCGCGAAAGCGGATGGCCCCTTCTGAAGAGATGAGACGCATGATCGCCAGCGCTAATGTCGTCTTGCCGGAACCGGATTCGCCGACGATCCCCAAAGTCTCCCCCGCCCGGACGGAAAGCGTCGCGTCGTTCACAGCCTTTACATGGCCCACGGTGCGTTTCAGCAGCCCTTTCTGGATCGGGAACCAGACCTTGAGGCTCTCTGTCTCCACAATGGTTTCGGCATCGGATGCCACCGGGGCGGGCGTACCGGTCGGCTCCGCGCTCAGCAGTTTGACGGTGTAGGGGTGCTGCGGATTCTCGAAAATCTCCCGCGTCGGGCCCTGTTCGACGATCTCCCCCTTCTGCATGACGCAGACCCTGTCCGCGATGCGGCGGACGATGCCGAGGTCATGGGTGATGAAAAGAAGGCCCATACCCTCGCTGTCCTTCAACTCCTTGAGAAGGTCGAGGATCTGGGCCTGGATCGTCACGTCGAGCGCGGTCGTCGGTTCATCCGCGATCAGCACGTCGGGCTTGTTGGCGAGCGCCATCGCGATCATGACGCGCTGGCGCTGACCACCGGAAAGCTGGTGCGGATAGGCGCCCAGACGGCTTTCGGCGTCCACGATGCCCACCTTGTCCAGCAGTTCCAGAATACGCGCCCGCGCGGCACCCCCCGTGAGGCCCTGATGAAGTGCGAGGGATTCCGACAGCTGCTTTTCGATCGTGTGCAGCGGGTTGAGCGAGGTCATCGGCTCCTGAAAGATGAAGCTGATATCGTTGCCTCGCACCTTGCGCAGCAACGCCTTGCTCGCCCCAATCATCTGCTGTCCGTCGTAGATGACGGAGCCCGAAACCTCAGCGCTGTCGCCCAGCAGGGAAACGGTGGAAAGCGCTGAGACAGACTTGCCGGAGCCGGACTCCCCCACAAGCGCTACCGTCTCGCCCTTGTTGACCTGAAAGGAGACGCCTTTCACGGCATGGCTGAGCTTGCCGTCCTGCCGGAAGGAAACAGACAGGTCCTGAACGTCGAGAAGAGCGGTCATGGGCGAGGCCTATGTATAGGGCTAAGGCTCGGCCCGTGGCCGAGCAGCCCCCGGCCGCCCCCACGGGCGGGGGCTTTGCCCCCACCATCGGCCGGGGACTGGATTTTGGGCAAATGGCACGTATTCACGAAAAGGTCTTCCTCGGATCGAAAGCGTCCCGGATGCCTTCGAAGATGAAGACGAGCAGCGACAGCATGATCGCAAATGTGAAAAAGGCGGTGAAGGCCAGCCACGGCGCCTGCAGGTTCTGCTTGGCCTGCAACGTAAGCTCCCCCAGCGATGGCGCAGAGGACGGCAAACCGAAGCCCAGGAAGTCGAGGATGGCGAGGGTAGAGATCGTTCCCGTGATGATGAAGGGCAGCATGGTCAGCATGGCGACCATGGCATTTGGCAGCATGTGCCGGAACATGATCGTCATGTTGCCCACACCCAACGCGCGCGCCGCGCGGACATATTCGAGGTTCCGCGCCCGCAAGAATTCCGCCCGCACCACACCCACCAGCGCGGTCCATGAAAACAACACCAGCAGAAAGACCAGCAGCCAGAAACTGCGGCCCAGGATCGCGAACATGATGATGATCACGTAAAGCGAAGGCGTCGAAGACCAGATTTCGATGATCCGCTGGAAGATCAGATCGATCCAGCCGCCGAAGAACCCCTGTACCGCCCCCGCGATGACCCCGATAAGGCTCGCCAGCCCGGTGACGATCAGCGTGAACAGGATCGACAGGCGGAAGCCGTGGACAACCCGGGCTACCACGTCGCGCTTCGTCCCGTCCGTCCCCAACCAGTTCTGACTGTTAGGCGGCAGCGGCGCCGCGCCCGGGCGATCAACAGCAGTGTCGAAAGAGTAGGGAATGATCGGCCAGATCGACCAGCCCTTCACAATCGGTTCGCCTTCGACGACACCGTCCTCCGCATCCTCGATATAGGCTTCAGGATCGTCGAAACATTGCTCCAGCCCGCCGGTCGCGATCAGGCATTTGACCTCAGGGTCGCGATAGACGGCTTCGGTCTGGAAATCCCCGCCAAAGGCCGTTTCGGGATAGAAGTTGAAAATCGGCATGAAGTATTCGCCGCGGTAGTTCACGAGGATCGGCTTGTCGTTGGCCACGAACTCCGCAAAGAGCGAAATCCCGAAGAGCACCGCAAAGATCCACAGCGACCAATAGGCGCGACCGTTCCGCCGGAAGTTGCGCCAGCGCCGCTGGTTCAACGGTGACATCAGCCTGCGCGGGGCCTTCGTGACGGGGGGCGGCGCATCCTGACCCGGGGATTTCTGGGCCAGCGGGTCGGTTTTCGAAAGATCGCTCACCTCAGCCCTCCCGCTTTTCGAAGTCGATGCGCGGATCGACGAAGACATACATAAGGTCCGACAGAATCCCTACGACGAGGCCGATCAACCCGAAGATGAACAGCGTTCCGAAAACGATCGGATAATCCCGCGCCACCGCAGCCTCGAACCCCAGACGTCCCAACCCGTCGAGGGAGAAAATGGTTTCGATGATCAGCGAGCCTCCGAAGAAAACCCCGATGAAAACGGCCGGAAACCCCGCGATCACGATCAGCATCGCGTTGCGGAAAACATGCCCATAGAGAACCTTCCGCTCGCTCAAACCCTTGGCCCGGGCGGTCATGACATAGTGCTTCTTGATCTCGTCGAGGAAGCTGTTTTTCGTCAGCAGGGTGAGCGTGGCAAATGCGGAGATCGTGGAGGCGAGCACCGGAAGCGTGATGTGCCAGAAATAATCGGCCACTTTTCCCAAGGGGCTCAACTGATCGAAATTGTCAGACGTCAGCCCGCGCAGGGGGAAAATCTGCCAGTACGATCCGCCTGCGAACAACACCAGCAATAGGATCGCGAAAAGAAACCCGGGGATTGCATAGGCCGCGATGATCGCGCCGGAAGTCCATGTGTCAAAGCTGGTACCGTCCCGAACCGCCTTAGCGATGCCAAGGGGGATCGATACGATATAGGCGATCAGCGTGGACCAGAGGCCAAGCGTAATGGAAACCGGCAGCTTTTCCTTGATCAGGTCTATCACGCCGATAGAGCGGAAATAGCTCTCTCCGAAGTCGAAGCGCATGTAGTTCCACATCATCGAAAGAAACCGTTCGACGGGCGGTTTGTCGAATCCAAATTCCTTTTCCAACTCCGCGATGAATTCGGGCGGCAATCCGCGGGCGCCGACGTAGTTTTCATTCGCGGTCGTATCGGTCGTGCCAGCATCGTTGCCGGATCCTGCGAACCCTTCGAAGACATCACCGCCGCCCTGGATACGGGCGATGGCCTGTTCCACCGGGCCGCCCGGCACGAATTGCACCAGCGCGAAGTTGATCAACATGATGCCGAGCAACGTTGGAATGATCAGCAATAGCCGTCGAAGGATATAGGCGCCCATGGGGGAGAGTTACCTCAGCGCGCCCGCGGCCCGCAACTCGGCTGCCCTGTCCGCGTCATACCACCAGAAATCCAGATAACCGAGCCCGTAGGGGGGCTGCGATTCTGGATGATCGTACTGGTCATAATAAGCCACCCAATAGCTATCCTTGTACCATGCGGGGATCATGAAGAATTCATACCGCAGCGCACGGTCCAACGCCTTCAGGGTCGCCTCCTCCTCCTCGGCGGATTCCGCGTTCAGCGAGGCTTCGATGATGGCGTCGACCAGCGGACTCGCCAGACCGGCGGGGTTGAACAGCGAATATTCCGCCGCTTCCGAGCCGTATCGCTGCGCCAGTCCCGTGCCGGTGCCAAGGAAGGCCGCATAGCCATCGAACACCATGTCATAGTCACGATCGCGTTCGCGGAGCGTGTACTGCGAGGCGTCGACCTTTTCGAGCACCGCATCCACACCCATGGCCTGCAGGTTTGAGATGTAGTTCTCCACCACCGCGCTCAGCGTGGCGGAGCCTGCCGAATTGAGCAGGAATTTCAGACGCAGCGGCTCACCGTCGGCATTGCGGCGCATGCCGTCGGGCCCGACGGACCAGCCCGCTTCATCCAGCAGTTTCATGGCGCGCCGCGTGTTGCCGCGGTCCAGCAGGCGGGACGCGTCGGAGACATGCGGCATGACGGCTTTGTCAGTCAGCAATTCCGGGGGCACAATGTCACCGAGCGACTGCAGGAAAGCCAGTTCGTCGCCTTCGGGCGCCCCGGTCGCCATCAGCGGCGTGTCCTGTGAAAAAGAAGCACGCGGTTTGAAAAGCCCGTATTGCAGGGATTCGTTCGTCCACTCGAAGTTGAAACCCAGCGCCAGCGCTTGGCGCACGCGCTTGTCCTGCAAAACCTCACGACCGAGGTTGAAGACAATCCCCGACGGCGTCGGCGGGGACCCGTCAGGGATCTCCTCCTTCACCACGTAGCCCTGCTGGACCTTGGGGAAATCATAGGCACTGGCCCATTGCTTGGAATTGCCTTCCTCCCGGAAGGTGTATTCCCCGGCCTTGAACGCCTCGAACGCGGAATTCTCGTCACCGAAATATTCGATGCGGATCCTGTCGAAGTTGTTGCGGCCCACGTTGAAAGGCAGGTCCTTGCCCCAATAATCGGGATTGCGCTTGTAGACGATGCGGCGGTTCACATCGATCGACTCTACCATGTAGGGCCCGGATCCGGGGGAAATCTCCAACCGGGATTCATCCAGCCGCGCGCCTGTTTCCTCGTACCACTTCTTCGACCACGCGGGAACGCCACCCACCTGATCGATCAGGCTGCGGCGCGAAATGCCCGGCGTGAAGTAGAATTTGATCGTGTAATCGTCGATCACCTCTACCTTGGGAATGCGCTTGCGCACCGCGTCGGCGTAGGATTTCAGCCCCTGATCCAGCAAGAGGTTATGCGAAAAGGCAATGTCATGCGCGGTGACGGGATCACCGGTAGAGAACTTTGCGTCCTTGCGCATGTGGAAGATCACCCAATCCTTGCTTTCGGGATACTCAAGGCTTTCGCACAGAAGGCAGTAGCCTTCGCCGTAGACATCCGCCGGGGCAAGCTCATTGCCCGTCCCTTCGCCCAGCAGGCTTTCGTACATGATCGTACTCAGCGCACCGCCCCGGCCCTTGCGGCTGTAGGGGTTCATCGAATCGAACGTGCCGAGCGCAGACAGCGAAATTTCACCACCCTTGGGGGCATCCGGGTTCACATAGTCGAAATGCTCGTAATCCGCCGGATACTTCAGGTCGCCATAGAAGGAATAGCCATGACTGCGGATCATGTTCTCTTCCTGCGCGAAAAGCGGCGCCGCCAGCACCAGCGCGGACAACAGGGCCAGCAGGAAGGTGAGCGGAGCGAAAGTGCGCGCGTAGCCGGGCAGGCAGGCGACGCGGGTGACGGCTTTGGGCATCTGGCTGGTCCTCATGTCAAAGGTCGATCAGTGCGGTTGAAACATCACGTAGGCTAACGGCGGGGCGAACCAAGTTACAAGTTGCGAATATGTTATCTGACGCCGCAAACGCAAAAGGCCGCCCCAATCGGGCGGCCCCTGAAGTCGGAAACGGCTGAAGATCAGCCCCCGAGGCTTTCCAGATAGGCGATCACGTCCGCCCGATCCTCCGGCTTGCGCAAACCGCCAAAGCCCATGGTGGTCCCGGGCGCATAGCCGCGCGGATCTTCGAGGAACCCGTTCAGCGCCTCGTAGTCCCAGGCACCTTCGAGGCTCTGGAGAGCGCCGGAATAGTTGAACCCGGCGACAGAGGCGATGTCACGCCCGACCACGCCATAAAGATAGGGGCCAACCGCGTTCTCACCATCCACGACCTTGTGGCAGGCGCTGCACTTGCGGAAGACGCCTTCGCCCTTGCCGGGATCGGCGTTCGCCATCAGTGCCGCGAAATCGACTTCGGCACCGCCTTCGTCGCCGCCCGCGTCGGCCACTTCGATGACATAGGACGCTTCGCCATGCGCTTCGGCATGGTAGAGTTCTTCACCCGCCCATTTGCCCAGCAGCAGGATCAGCCACGCGCCGAAGAGGCCGGCGGCGATTTTTGTCAATGTCATCGTATCGAACATGCGTCTGGGTCCATCACTCTAATTCGGGTCATCTGCTTGGCGGGTATCTATTGCTTTCCCTTCACGCAGGCAAGATGTACTTACCGCGACCAAACGACCTAACGCAATGATCCGGCATCACAACCGGCGAGGGGCGCAGATGACACAGACCAATCCGCCGCGGATCGCCTTTCAGGGGGCACTGGGTGCCTACAGCCACGAAGCCTGCATGAAAGCGCGGCCCGGCATGGTCCCCGTGCCCTGCACGACCTTCGAAGGCGTCATCCGCGCGGTAAAGGAAAACCGCGCCGATCTCGCCATGCTTCCGGTGGAAAACACCACCTATGGCCGGGTCGCCGATATTCATCGCCTCCTGCCCGAAAGCGGCCTGCATATCATCGGCGAAGCCTTCGTCAGGGTACGCATCGCGCTGATGGCCCTGCCGGGGGCGACACTGCCTGACATCCGCCACGTGCGCGCGCACATGGTTCTGCTTCCTCAGGCGCGCAGCTTCCTGCAACAGAACGGTATAACTTCCGAAGCGGCCGCCGACAGCGCCGGCGCGGCGGAAGAACTAGCCCAGTCGGGCGACCGCACGCAGGGCGTTCTGGCCAGCGAGGTCGCGGCCGAGATCTACGGGCTTCAGGTGCTGGCCCGGGATATCGAGGATCTCGAACATAACACCACGCGCTTCCTGCTCATGGCGCCCGAACTGGACGGTACGCGCCGGGGCGAAAACATGCTGACGACCTTCGTCTTCGAAGTGCGCAACATCCCCGCCGCGCTCTACAAGGCCATGGGGGGATTTGCGACCAATGGTGTCAACATGACCAAGCTGGAGAGCTACATGGTGGGCGGTTCGTTCACCGCCACACAGTTCTATGCCGATATCGAAGGGCATCCGGATGACCCGGCGGTTCAGCGCGCATTGGAAGAGTTGAACTACTTCACCAATATGCTGGAGATTCTGGGCGTTTACCCCAGCGATCCGGGCCGCGCTCAGGTCTGAGCGCACGCATTGCCCCCGCGCAGGCTAGGCGCGGCTCGCGGTGTCCCGGCGATAGCGTTCTTCCATGCCATTGGCATATTCAGCGACCCGCAGCTTGTACTTGGCGGTCAGCGAGGATTTGGCCAGCTTCATCGACTGGATCATCAGACGCGAAGACAGGTTCAGCGGCTTGACCTCAAGCGTGACCATCACCCGCGTCCGTTTGCGTGACAGGGGGACCAGCTCAAAGCTCATCTCGCCAAGCAGGCCGGAGGACCGGCTTTCGAATACCATCTCGGTCGGCCGGTCGAAGGTGACCATCTCGATCTCCACCTCGCGCTTTTTCCCGCGCATCTCGAAGACGGCCTGCCACTTCATCCCCACGGCGGGCTTGGTAAACTGGTCCAGCCTCTGCACCTCTGCACCGCGCCGCATGGCCGCGCGCTCGAAGCTTTCGAAATCGCACAACATGTCGAAAACGGCATCGATCGGTGCTTCGATATCTTCTTTGGTAGAGAATTTCATGAACTGCCCAGTCGTTTTTTGATTGGCGTCATTCTTGCTTCAATCGAGTGTATCCGCAAGCCAGTTCTCCAGGAGGAAATGGGCAATGGCACCCTTCCTTGCGGGAAGGATCCTTTCGTGTTCGCCGGCGAATATCTGCATCATTTCTTCCCGGCTGACCCAAAGTGCATCTTCGATCTCAATCGGATCAATGGTGATGCCGCTCGAGATCGCGCGGCCCTCACAACCGAACATGAGCGAGGCCGGAAAGGGCCACGGCTGGCTCGAAAGATAGCTGACCTCGCCCACCTGCACGCCCGCTTCCTCAAAGACCTCACGGCGCACGGCGGCTTCCAGCGTCTCTCCCGGCTCGACGAAGCCTGCCAGCAGCGAATACATCCCCTGCGGCCAACCGGGGGAACGGCCCATCAGCACCGAGTTGCCGTGCGTGATCAGCATGATCACCACCGGGTCGGTGCGCGGAAAATGGGAGGCCCTGCAGGCGGGGCAGACACGCTGCCACCCGGCCTGCGCGACATGGGTGCCCGCGCCGCAGCGGGCACAGCAGGGATGGGTCCGATGCCATTCGAGGATCGCCTTGCCCGTCGCGGCGAGTTCCGCATCCCGGGGTGAAAGCCATGTCATCGTGCGCCGCAGCTCTGCAAAAGCGAGCGGTTCTTCCAGCAGGGGGTGGCGCTGTTCGGACGCGTCGAGAAAGCCGCCCAGCGCATCAAGGTCCGCATCGTCCGGCACCCAGCCGGAGACGTCCACCGCGAAACGCGGAGCGCCCTCTTCCCTGCCCAGCAGGATCGGATCGGCCCCGTGCGCGGAAATGACCGGATGATCCATCGGTATACGGGCAAGCGTGGCCGGGCGTTCCCGCCGGATCAACGGCTTGCCGCGCCAGAACAGGATTGCGGCGGCCCCGGCATGGCGCAGCGCCTGCGCTACTGCTTCCGCATCGTTCCGGATGTCTCCGGCCCGGTCCAGTCCCGATCCGCCGAACGTCACATGTTCCGCATTCTTCATCCTGTCGCCTCACGATTGCACCTGAACTGCACGGTTGCCTGCCTATCGCGCCAAAAGCAATGGCACCGGGCTTGCGTCCTCGCGAGAGGTCCAGCATAACGAAACAATTAAAGGTTGTTTATTTTATTTCCCACTTTCGCTGAACGAGAATACATGCCGCCCGTTTCCACGGACCCCGAACCTGTTTCCGAAATCACGATCCGCGTGCTGGCCACCACGGATCTGCATATGCATCTGCTTGGATCAAATGATCCGGGAAAACCACCGGCACCCACCGGCGGCCTTGCCGGTATCGCATCACTGATCGAAACCGCCCGCGCGGAAGCCGAAGCCTCAGGCGTCCCATGCCTGCTGTTCGACAACGGGGATACGCTGCAAGGCACGCCGCTGGCCGAAACGCTGGCCGAAGCACCCGTCACCCCGGATCATGCATTGGTGCAAAGCTTCAACGCGTTGAAATTCGATGCCTGCGGCTTGGGCAATCACGATCTTGACTTCGGCCTCCCCTATCTTTTCGATGTGGCCCGCCATCTGTCCATGCCGCTAATCGCCAGCAATCTGGAGGTGGACGGACCATCGCCCCTTGTAAACAGGCATATGCTGGAAGTCCCTCTGCGCCAGCCCCTCCCCGGGGGGCGCGAAAATCTCCGAATAGGTATTTTCTCCGTCCTGCCTGAAACCACCGCGATGTGGAACGCCGACGCATTGGAAGATCGCGCGCGTGTTATGCCCGTTCTTGGCGCAGCCGAACGTGCCGCCGGTGATCTGCGCCGCGAAGGTGCCGATCTCATCATCGCACTGGCCCACATGGGACCTGACCGGGGCGACAAGCCATCGCCGCTGAAGGACCTGACCTGCGCCGATGCGATCATCGCCGGGCATACGCATCTGCGCTGCGCGTCGGCGGCGGGTGTGCCGTCGGACACCCCGCCCCCACGCCCCATGGTCATGCCGGGATATGCCGGATCGGATCTCGGTGTGCTGGACCTGCACCTCCGCACCGACCAAACCGGCACCGTGGAGCTGGTGGCCCACGAAAGCGCGCTACGCCGTAACGGTCCGGGGGCGCCACAGAACCCCCGCATTCAGGCCATTTGCGCAACGGCCATCTGGGATACCGCCCGCAAGCTGGAGGAACCGGTTGCCTACCTCGATCATGGCCTGCGCAGCTATTTCGCGCTGGCCCGGCCCACCGGCACCACAGCGCTGATCGCGCGCGCGCAGGAACGGGCCGTTCGCCTTGCGCTTGCAGGAACACCGTATGCCGAACTGCCTGTCGTAAGCGTCGCGGCAGACCCCTGTACAGGCGGCAGGGGCGGGCCATGGGATTACGTTCATATCAGACCGGGAATCGTCCGCCGGCGCGACCTGGCGGCGCTCTGCCCCTATCGCAACAAGGTGTGGGCGGTCCGCACGACGGGCGCGGAACTGCGCCGTATGATGAACCACACCGCACGTATTTTTACGCAACTTTCCCCGGATGCGCCGGACCAGCCGATCAACGATCCGGCCTATCCCGGGTTCGAATTCGATACCTTCTACGGGCTGACCTGCACAATCGATCCGACCCGCCCGTCTGATCGGGTTCAGGAAGTTCGATGGAACGGCTCCCCCCTACGCGATGATGCGCCCTTTGTATTGGCAACGAACCAGTTTCGCGCAGCCGGGGGCGGCGGGGGACATCCGGCGAGGGCAGAAAATATCCTGCTGCGCGATGTGGCGCTGGTGCGCGAGGCCGTTGAGCAAACGCTCAATTCAGAAGGGTACGACCCGGCCCGCTACCCTACGCCGTGGCGCTTTGCCTGTCCGGTTCCGATCAGGGCCTGTTTGTACACCTCTCCCGATGCGTGCCGGTACCTGGGCGATGAGCTGAGCGGCGCGATATGCGAGGGCGAAACGCAGTCGGGTTTCGCCAAGGTGCGTCTGTCGCTCTGATGGTTGCCACCGCCGCCGACAATCCCTATATCGACGGATGAGAGGTTGGTGCGGGCAAGCGCCTCGCCAACCCGGTCAGATCCGGAAGGAAGCAGCCGTAACGAGCCCCGCTTGGGTCGTTATCAGCCTCTCACCACCGACGCGCGGCCCGAAAGGGTCAAAGCCTGTCGGTCGCGAATGTGTCGCAATCCTCCACCTGACCACTTTCAAACCCACGGGCGAACCAGGCCGAGCGTTGCTCGGACGTGCCATGGGTGAAAGTATGGGGCTGCGGCACCTGCCCGGCCTGGCGCTGCAGGTAATCGTCCCCGATCTTGCGCGCGGCGTTGAGAGCTTCGTCCAGATCGCCCTTTTCCATCAGGCCCCGCACGTTCGAGGCCCAGATGCCCGAAAAACAATCCGCCATCAGCTCCAGCCGAACTGTGAGCGCATTTGCTTCGGTCTGCGAAGCCCGCTGACGCGCGGCATTGACCTTGGGCAGGATACCAAGCTCATTCTGGACGTGATGTGCGACCTCATGCGCGATCACGTAGGCGGCGGCAAAATCGCCCCCTGCCCCCATCCGTTGATCGAGCAGACGGAAAAACTGGGTGTCCAGATAGGCGCGGCTGTCAGCCGGGCAGTAGAATGGCCCCGTGGCACCCGAAGCACCGCCGCAACTGCTTTGCGTCACACCGGAAAACACAACGAGCTTCGGAGGAACATACTCCCGGCCAAGCTGTTCATTGAAAACCGTGCTCCATACTTCTTCCGTGGTGGTCAGCACCTGCGCGGAAAACTGCGTCATCTCTCCGTCCGCTTCGCTCACGCCACGGCTTTGCTGAACCGGGGCGCTGCCGCCGGTGAGCAACGGTGTCACGTCGATCCCGGTGAAATATCCGATGGCGAGAACGGCCAACACGCCCACGATTCCCAAGCCTCCGGCGCGGGCACCCCGCCCGCCGCGCCGCACGACCACATTGCTGCTTTTTCGTATCCCGCGCAGGCGCATGTTCATTCTCCGGTGAAGTTTTCTTTGCCAAAGCAACGCATCAGCCTAGAAATCGTTCAATGACAGACTCGAATGAACTCGCCGAAGACCGCACCGACTGGGCAGAGGACCGAACCATTCTCGCGAATGAACGGACCTTCGCAGGATGGATGCGCACGGGCATGGCCTCTTTGGCGGTAGCAATCGGACTACGCGCCGTATTCGGCAGCTTCGAACCCACCTGGGCCGCAAAGGCGGTCGCTACCGTCTTCGTCGTCGCTGCTGTCTATATCTTCTGGGCGGCGCATGATTCAGCTACCAAGACCCTTTCGCGCCTGAACGATCATCACGCGAATGCCCAGCCGAACAACAGGATGCGTTTCATCGCGATCATCTTCAGCGTGGCTTCGATCGGTGTGGGCGGTATCCTCTGGGCGCTATAGGACGGTGGACGCCACCGAGGCGAGGTCCTAGTTTGGCGACTTGACCGAATCCTGTTCGAGGCCCCATGTCCGAGACTTCCGCCTACCGCGTCCTCGCCCGCAAGTACCGCCCCGAGACCTTTGCCGATCTCGTGGGGCAGGACGCCATGGTCCGGACACTGCGGAACGCCTTTGCCGCCGACCGCATCGCGCAGGCCTTTATCATGACGGGTATCCGCGGCACCGGAAAAACGACCACGGCCCGGATCATCGCTAAGGGCATGAATTGTATCGGCCCCGACGGCACCGGCGGCCCGACGACAGAACCCTGCGGCACATGCGAACACTGCGTGGCCATCATGGAAGGCCGCCATGTCGACGTGATGGAGATGGACGCCGCATCCAACACCGGCGTCGCGAACATCCGCGAAATCATCGACAGCGTTCATTACCGGGCCGCCTCCGCGCGCTACAAGGTATATATCGTGGACGAGGTTCACATGCTGTCCACAGGCGCTTTCAACGCGCTGTTGAAGACGTTGGAAGAACCCCCCGAACATGTGAAATTCATCTTCGCCACCACCGAAATCCGCAAGGTGCCTGTCACCGTGCTGTCGCGCTGCCAGCGTTTTGACCTGCGTCGTATCGAACCGGAAACCATGATCGCGCTGATGCGGCGGATCGCGACTGCCGAAGGCGCGTCGATATCGGATGACGCGCTGGCGCTCATCACGCGCGCCGCCGAAGGCTCGGCCCGGGATGCGACGTCTCTTCTCGATCAGGCCATCAGCCATGGCGCGGGCGAAACCACCGCCGACGAAGTGCGCGCGATGCTGGGCCTCGCCGATCGGGGCCGCGTGCTCGATCTGTTGGACGCGATCCTGCGGGGGGACGCTGCTGCGGCACTTGCCGAATTGGCGGCGCAATATTCCGAAGGGGCAGACCCGATGGCGGTGCTGCGCGACCTGGCGGAGATCACGCATTGGATCTCCGTGGTCAAGATCACGCCCGATGCCGCCGAAGACCCCACCATCGCCCCGGAAGAACGCAGCCGCGGCAAGGCGCTTGCCGAGGCCCTGCCGATCCGGGTTCCCTCCCGCCTCTGGCAGATGCTGCTGAAGGCGATCGAGGAAACGACGAGTGCGCCCAACGCGATGATGGCTGCGGAAATGGCGATCATCCGCATGACCCATGTGGCCGATCTGCCCTCCCCCGAGGAGCTTGTCCGCAAGCTAAGCGGCAGCACCCCGCCGCCTTCGCCCGGGCCCGGCGGCGGCAACACGGCACAGACCGCATCCGATGCCCCCGCTTCTGCCTCAACCTTGGTTTCTAAACCCACGAACGGGGGCGGCACGCATAGCAGGCTCGCCGCTGCCCCGGTGGCAGAGGCTGAGGCCGCCCTTTCGCGCTTTCCAACCTTTGAACATGTCGTGGAACTGATCCGGGCCAACCGCGACGTGCGCCTGCTGGTCGAAGTGGAAACCTGCCTGCGCCTCGCGGCCTACCGCCCCGGTCGCATCGAATTCACCCCAACACCGGACGCGCCCGCCGATCTGGCGCAGCGACTGGGCGCGCGTCTTCACCTCTGGACTGGCAACCGCTGGGCCGTCACGCTGGTCAACGGCAGCGAAGTTGAGACCATCGCGGAAGTGCGCGATGCGAAAGAGAACGCCCTCAAGCGGGACGCACTGGAACATCCGATGATGCAGGCCGTACTCGCCCAGTTTCCCGCCGCCCGGATCGTCGCGATCCGCACCCCGCAAGACATCGCGGCTGACGCAGTGGCCGAAGCCCTGCCCGAGGTCGAGGACGAATGGGACCCCTTCGAGGACGGTTGAACCACGCCGGTGCAACCGCATATAGAACCAGACCAACCCCACGGGAGACAGATATGCTCAAAGGCTTAGGCGGGCTCGGCGACATGGCCGGGATGATGAAGAAAGCGCAGGAAATGCAGGGCAAGATGGCCCAGCTTCAGGAAGAAATGGCAAATATCACCGTCACCGGTGAATCAGGCGCGGGCCTTGTGAAGGCCACGGCCACGGCAAAGGGCGAATTGACCGGACTCGAGATCGACCCCTCGATCTTCAACGGCGATGACAAGGAAGTCGTCGAAGACCTGATCCTCGCCGCCATCAAGGACGCGCAGGCCAAGGCCACGGAGCGTGCGCAGGCCGAAATGTCCAAGCTGACCGAAGGCATGGGCCTGCCCGCGGGCATGAAGCTTCCCTTCTGAACTTCCAAATGGCTCTAAATCCCCGCCGGAGGCACTTTTCCCTTCGCTCCGGCGGTGCCTTGGGGGCGCGGGTATGAGCAGCAACAGCACACGCGACATCGATGCCCTTATCGAGCTGATGGCGAAACTTCCCGGACTGGGGCCGCGTTCGGCCCGCCGGGCGGTGCTGCACCTCATCCGCAAACGCGCCCACCTTTTGACCCCCTTGGCCGCCCAAATGCAGAGGGTGGCCGAAACGGCGCGGGAATGTCTCAACTGCGGCAACGTCGGCACGACCGATATCTGCGATATCTGCACCTCGGAAAAGCGCGCGAACGGTGAACTCTGCGTGGTGGAGGATGTCGCCGATCTATGGGCGATGGAACGCTCCGGCGTGTTCAAGGGCCGCTACCATGTACTGGGCGGCACGCTTTCGGCGCTCGATGCGGTCGGCCCGCAGGAACTGCGCATCCCGCGCCTGCTGGACCGGGTCACGAGCGAAGGTGTGCAGGAAGTGATCCTTGCCCTCAACGCGACGATCGACGGTCAGACGACGGCGCATTACATCGCGGATCAATTGGAGGGGCAGGTTCGCCTGACCTCGCTGGCGCAGGGCGTGCCGATCGGCGGCGAACTCGATTACCTCGACGATGGTACGATCAGTGCCGCGATGCGGGCGCGCAAATCGCTCTAGGCGCCCTGCTGCTTAACCACATATGGCAGACATAAAGCGGCCGCCCGCTCCTCCCAAAGCAGGCGGCCTATTCCACGCGACGTGGGTCGTCAGATGACGATCACATCCAGCGGCGGAAAACCGTTGAACCCGACAGAACTGTAGGAGCTTGTGTAGGCTCCGCAGTTGCGGATCATGACCTTGTCGCCATCCCGCAGGGCCAGCGGCAGGTTGATCGGCCGCTTTTCATACAGAATGTCGGCGCTGTCGCAGGACGGACCGGCGAGCACGCAGGGGCCCATTTCGCCACCGTCGTGGGGTGTGACGAACTGGTAGCGGATCGCTTCGCCTTCGGTTTCGGCCAGACCGGAGAACCGGCCAATGTCCAGATAGACCCAACGGTGCATGTCGTCAGCCGATTTGCGCGAAACCAGCATGACTTCGGCAGCGATATGACCGGCCTCGGCCACCATGCCGCGGCCCGGCTCCGCCATGATCTGCGGCACGTCGCCGAAACGGGCTTCGACCGCTTTCATGACAGCAGCAGCGTAGGCGCGGGGCGCTTCGACGCTTTCGCCGTAGAACGCCGGGAACCCACCGCCGAGGTTCAGCAGTTGCAGGTCGTGGCCAGCAGCCACAGCGGCGTGCCAGAGGGGTGCGACCTGATCCAGAACCGGGTTCCAGAATTCGGCGCGGCGGGTCTGCGAGCCGACGTGGAAGGACAGGCCATAGGGCACGAGACCAAGGTCGCGGGCATAATCCAGCAGTTCCGGCAGCATCGAACCGGCGCAGCCGAACTTGCGGGACAGCGGCCAATCCGCCATGGAGTTTTCCACGATCAGACGGATGTAGACACGTGCGCCCGGTGCGTTCTCGGCGATCTTGTCGAGCTCGGCGATGGAGTCGGCGGCGAACAGGGTAACACCTGCGGCATGCGCGAATGCGATGTCGGCTGCACGTTTGATCGTGTTGCCGAAAGAGATGTTCTCCGGCTTGGCGCCCTGGGACAGGCAAAGCTCGACTTCCTGACGGGAGGCGGCATCGAAGCCCGAACCTTTGGCAACCAGCAGACGGATGATTTCCGCAGCCGGGTTGGCCTTTACGGCATAATGGATATGCGCGCGGCCAAGACCGTCATGCAGCGCGTCGTACTGCTGTGCTACACGATCACGGCTGACGACAAGCGTCGGCTTGTCGAACGTGTTGGCCGCGATGAAAGCGGCGGCTTGGTCGGCAAAGACGGGCGATGCGGCGCGCAGTGCGCCGGTGACGGTAGCGTTCATGGTCATCTCCAAAGAGCAGGTGGGGCGGGAGGTCCCCAAGAGTCGTTTCAAGAGACGTTACCGTCGCTACATAAACGCGGGTCAGTCAGCTGGTGATCTGACCGGCCAGAGGCGCGTGCGTTGGCGTCTGTGAGAGGCCATTTAAGCCATCATGAGATTCGCGCAAGGGGTTTTGGGACGCGCGGGCGATTTTTTTTTCAGGCACCGGGCGGATGGATGCACAAAGGTCGCTTTGACGGGAAACAACACCACGAAAACACATAGGAAATGTCGTTCTGGCGAAGCTCGGTGAGCTTCAGGTTTCCCAATCCGTACCGATGGGTTCGCGGTCCCGCTTACGCTCTTCCTCGATCACCTTCTCTGCTTCCTCACGCTCCTCGGGATCAAAATCCTCCGGATCGGAATTTGCCTTTTCAGTCTGCGCAAGGGCCAGTTCGAACCACATCGGAAAATGGTCCGAGCCGATCTTCGGCAGGCGCTGCATGTCGACAAGGCGGAACTTCGGATCGTGGAACAGATGGTCGAGCGGCCACCGCATCCATGGCATCGTGGCGCTGAACGTGTTGTAGAACCCACGCCCCACACGGGGGTCCAGCAGACCGGACAGGCGCTGGAAACGGCGAGTCGTACTGGACCAGGCCACGTCATTGAGATCCCCGGTGACGATGGCGGGCAGATCATCCTCTGCGGCCTCCATGCCGACCTGCACGATTTCGCCGTCCCTGCCCTTCGTATCGTGATCTATGACCGGCGGCTCCGGGTGTACGACGTAAAGCCGCAGCTTTCGCCCGTCGCGTAACGTGACCGTCGCCTTGATGGAGGGCACGCCCTCGGTGATCATCTCGCGCACGTCCACATCCGACAACTCAAGCCGCGACATCACGCAAAGCCCGTAGCCAGTGGTCTTGGGCACCTCTACCCAGTGCGGATAATCGACTTTCAGATCGGCCTTCAACGCGTTGATCCAGTCATTGTCGACCTCGATCGCCATCGCGATATCGGGTGATTTCTGCTGTATCAGTGTCGTCAGGCGGCGGTACGCCCGGTTCGACAACTTTACATTCGATGCAAGAAGGCTGATCCGTGCCCCGGCGTTCGCCTTCAAATCATCCGACGCGCTGACCGACTGTCGGCGCCAGATCGGTGTGAACTTGAGTACGTAGAGCAGTTGCACGCCGCCCACGATGGCCAGAAGGACCAGCGCCCAGAACCTCGGCCATCCCGAGTGGACGAAAGGCACCAGCACCGCCAGTGCCACACTCAGAAGCAGGTATTGCTCCCTCGGAAAGGCGAGGCCCCGGACGATGCCGTGCGGCACCTTGCTGAGCGGGACAAGACTGCCGATCACGAGGATCACGATAAAGACCCAAAGCACGCCGATCAGGATGGTCGAGAGCAAGTTTCCCTCCGTGCCCCGATGGGGGCCGCGTCACGTCAAGCGGTAGAGGTGTTGTACCTTACCTTCTCGAACCAACCTAGAGCGGGCTGTCATGTTCCAAGAACCGGGCAGTAAACTCGCCTTACTTGGAATCGTCCTCGTCATCTTCGTCCGACGCACCGCCTTCGGGCAGCGAAAAGAAGCTGTCCGCATCGGTATAGTCGCCCTTGTCCGCCTTGGAATCCTCGTCCTCGTCCGCGTCGTCCTGTGAACCGGAAAGCGTGAAGGTTTCGAGCCCTTCGATCGCCGTCGGGATTTTCGGCTCGGCGTCCATGCCAAGGCTCTGTTCGGTGCTGACGAGCTTGCGACGCTCGTCGTCGCTCATGATCTGGCCGTCGGCGGCTTTCTTGGCGGCAGCCTTCTGCACGGCGGCATCAAGCTCGCTCTGCTTGCAAAGCCCCAGCGCCACGGGGTCGATGGGCTGGATGTTCGAAATGTTCCAGTGGGTCCGCTCACGGATCGCCTGAATCGTGGGCTTGGTGGTACCCACCAGCTTGCTGATCTGGCCATCGCTCAGTTCCGGGTGGAACTTGACCAGCCACAGGATGGAGGCAGGCCGGTCCTGCCGCTTGCTGAGCGGCGTATAACGGGGGCCGCGGCGCTTTTCCTCGCCCTCCGCAGCAGCGTTCGGCTTCAGCTTCAGCTTGTGAAGGGGGTCGTCTTGGGCCTTGTCGATGTCGGCTTGCTGAAGCTGGTTGTTGGCCACGGGATCGAATCCCTTGACCCCTACAGCCACATCGCCATCTGCGATGCCCTGAATCTCCAGCTCGTGCATGCCGGTGAAATCCGCGATCTGCTTGAAGCTGATGGTGGTGTTGTCGACCAGCCAGACGGCGGTCGCCTTGGGGTGCAGCAGTTTCGACATGTCTCTCTCCTTGAACGCACTTTCCCCGTCGCCTGAAAGGCTGTCCCGGAGGCCGGAACGGTTTCCATTGTGGGGGAACTCGCGCGCTATATAGTCGGCAATGCGAAATAAGGAAAGACCAAATGACGGTACTGCGCCGGTCCCTGCTGGTTCTCGCGCTTCTGTCTGCCTCTGCGGCGGGGGCAGCGGGCGAACGCGCCGGGGAATTCGATTACTATGTCCTTGCCCTCAGTTGGTCGCCGAACTGGTGCGCCCGCGATGGCGATGCCCGCGATTCAGATCAATGCGAAGTGGGGCTCGGCCATGGCTGGACGCTGCATGGCCTCTGGCCGCAACTGGCCCGGGGCTATCCATCCTATTGCCAGACAGCCAGCGCGCCACCCAGCCGGGCCATGACCGCCCGCATGGCCGACATCATGGGCTCGGCAGGGCTCGCATGGCATCAGTGGAAAAAGCATGGCAGCTGTACCGGCCTGTCAGCCGCCGATTATTTCGCCCTGTCGCGCGAAGCGTCGGAGCGCGTGACGCGACCCACCGTCTTCCGGTCGCTCGACCGCGCTGTTCGCCTGCCCGCCGCCGTGGTGGAGGAGGCCTTTTTGAAGGCCAACCCCGATCTCGTTGCCGACGGCCTCACCGTGACCTGCCGGGACGGCTATATTCAGGAGGTGCGCGTCTGCCTGTCCCGGGAGTTGGAGCCGCAGGTCTGCGGCCCCGACGTCATCCGGGATTGCACGGCTACAGACGCATTGTTCACGCCCATCCGCTAAAGGGCGCGCCTCTCCCTCAACCCGCGACCTTCAGAACGATCTTTCCGATGTGATCGCTGGTTTCCATGCGGGCATGTGCCTTATGCGCTTCTTCCAGCGGAAATTCACTGTCCATCACCGGCCCGATCCGACCCGCGTCCAGCAGCGGCCATACGCTATGGCGCAGATCGTCGGCGATCCGGGCCTTCGCCAGATCGCTCTGCGGGCGTAGAGTGGATCCGGTCATCGTCAGCCGCCGGGTCATCAGCGTGGCAAAGTTCACCTCCACCTTGGGTCCCTGCAGGAAGGCGATCTGCACCAGCCGACCGTCCTCCGCCAATGCGCTGAGGTTGCGGGGAATGTAATCGCCGCCCACCATGTCGAGTATCAGATGCGCGCCCCCTTCCGACTTCAGCACATCGACAAAATCGGTATCCCGGTAGTTGATCGCGGCTTCGGCCCCCAGTTTCATGCAGGCGGCGCATTTTTCGTCAGAACCGGCGGTGGCGAAAACCCGGGCGCCGAACGCCTTTGCAAGCTGGATGGCAGTCGTGCCGATCCCGGAAGACCCGCCGTGGACGAGAAAACGCTCGCCAGCCTTCAGCCCGCCCCGCATGAAAACATTGGACCAGACGGTAAAGAAGGTTTCGGGCAGACAGGCGGCTTCGCGCATGTCCATGCCTTCCGGCACAGGCAGGCAGTGCCGGGCCGGGGTGGCCACGTATTCCGCGTAGCCCCCGCCCGGCAACAATGCGCAGACCTTGTCCCCCACCGAAACGCCTTCTGCCCCGGGGCCTACCGACACCACCTCTCCCGATGCTTCCAGACCGGGCAGATCGCTTGCCGTGGGGGGCGGAGCATACATGCCTGCCCGCTGCAACGCATCCGGCCGGTTCACACCGGCATAGGCCACTTTGATCACGACCTGCCCCTGGCCCGGCTCGGGACGGGGGCGTTCCGCTTCCTTCAGCACCTCCGGCCCGCCGCTTTTGGTGATCTCGATCACGCGCATCGTTTCGGTCATCTGGTATCTCCTGTCATTTACACGCAGCATAGTGCTGACAAGTCCGGTGTCATCCGCATTCTGGGGACTTGGCGTTTGGGGCCGGGTTTTGTTAAGTGGATGGAAGAGCATGAAAAGGCGAACGAATGGCGGACGCACCGGCACGTTTCGAATGGCACCCGCAGGCAAAACTTTCCTGGCGCGGACGCGAGGTTCCGCGCCCGACGGGCATGGCCCCCGCCATGACACCGCTGACGGTACGCCTCGCCCACGCATTGAACTGCGGCGGACCATTTCTGCTCTCGGATGATCCTGAACTCTTGCAAGTCACCGAAGGCGCCGCCCACGGGACCTTTTTTACCCTCACGGGCGGGACCACGGGTGCACCGAAGGTCATCCGCCGCTCCTGCGCCTCATGGATTGCCAGCTTCGAGGTCAACGCCCGCCTGTTTGACTGCGAAGTGATCGATCAGGTCGCCGTGCTGGGCGATCTGTCCCATTCGCTGGCCCAATACGGCACGGTCGAGGCGCTGCACCTCGGCCTTGATGTCCACGTGCTGGAAGGGATGCCCGCACCCGCGCAGTGGCGGCAGTTGATGAACCTGAATGTCTCCATCATCTACGGCACGCCATCGCAGCTTCACCTGCTGTCAAAGGCCGGCCGTGGCGGGCAGAATGAAATGGTCCGCCTGATCCTTTGCGGGGGTGGCCCCCTGTCGGACGCGACCCTCGCCATGGTGGAAGAGGCTTTTCCTGCCGCCTTGGTCCGCGCGTTTTATGGTGCGGCCGAAACCTCTTTCATCAGCATGACCCGGTACGACACCCCACCCGGTTCGGTGGGCCCCGCCTACCCCGGGGCCACGATCGAAATTCGCAATGCGGACGGCACAAAGACCGACGGCGCGGGCGAAGTCTGGGTCAAGAGCCCCTACCTGTCGGACGGTTACGCGAACGGGGCCGAAGGCGGCAAACGCGACGGCGCGGGTTTTGCCAGCGCGGGGGAAATCGGGTGGCTCGACGATGAGGGCAACCTGTTTCTCGAAGGCCGGGCAGATCGCCGATTTACGGTGGCCGATCATTCGCTTCAGCCCGAATACCTTGAAACGGCTCTGAACGCACTTTCCGAGGTGAAGGGGAGCGCCGTGCTCCCCGTTTCGGATGGTGCGCGCGGGCACCGCCCTGTCGTGATTGTCGAAGCGGCAGAGGACACGGAGCTGTTGCCCCGCATCCGCGACTGCTGCGTGCGCGCGCTCGGCCAATGGGCGGTGCCGAAAGACATCCATTTCATCGAGAAGCTTCCGCGCCTGACCTCGGGAAAGCTGGACCTGAAAACCCTCGCCCGGCAATTCGGCGAGGACGGGTGACACCCTGTATCGCCGCCGCCTGCCGCAGTGCCGTCGCACCGCGCGGTGGCGCACTCGCCGGGCTGGAACTTCATGAACTGGCGGCCCCGGTGCTGACCGCGGCGCTGGAGCGGGCCGGGATCGACCCTGTAGATGTGGATGAAGTCATCCTGTCGAATGCCTTGGGCGCAGGTGGCAACCCGGCACGAAGCGCCGCGCTCGCCGCCAGACTGCCCGAAAGCGTCGCGGGCCTCACCATCGACCGGCAATGCGCCGGGGGGCTTGATGCACTGCTGCTGGCGCGTGCGATGATACTTGCGGGCGACGCGCGTATCGTTCTTGCCGGCGGTGTGGAGAGTTATTCGCGCCGCCCCCTCCGCTCGCGACGCTTCGCTGACGGTCGGCCGCCGGAGCCCTACGAACAGGCCCCGTTCACACCTTGGCCGGACAGGGACCCGGACATGACCCATGCGGCCCATGCCCTTGCCATAAGATGCGGGATCAGCCGTGCGGAACAGGATGCCTGGGCCCTGGAAAGTCATCGCAAGGCCATGGCGTCACCACCGGGAGCGGCAGAGCTCATGCCCCTCGGCGGGTTGACCAAGGATCCCTTTGCCCGCGCCCTCTCTCCCGCGCTTTGCGATCGGGCGAAAACGCTGCAGGGCAGTATCACTTCGGCAAATACCGCGGTGGCGGCCGATGCATCGGCCTTTTGCGTGGTGGTATCGGCGGATGTTGCGCGCGCCCTCGGGGGTAATTTTCCCAGAATCATCTCGGGCGCGACCCTCGGCGGGCAGCCCGATCTGCCGGGCCTCGCCCCGGTGGCCGCCATTGCCGGCGCGTTGAACCGCGCGGGAGTGGAACTGAAAGACATGGGAAGCGCCGAGATCATGGAAGCCTATGCGGTGCAGGCGATTGCATGCCAGCGTGGCGCGGGGTTCGATCCGGCAATCGTCAATCGAAGCGGGGGGGCACTAGCGCGGGGGCACCCCATCGGCGCGTCCGGAGCAATCAACGCCGTGCGGCTCTATCACGAGGTTATGGGCGATGGCCGAGCCGGGGTGGCGGCCATCGCGGCGGCAGGCGGTATCGGAACCGCGCTTGTCCTAGCTGCGTGACAGCACGCTTTGCGGACGGGCGCGCGCCAGACCCGCTGTCACGAAACCGGCGATCACGGCTTTCAGGATGTCACCGGGGATGAAGAAGGCCACCAGCGCACTGGCTTCCAGCACCGACTTGTCCAGCATGAACATCATGCCAATGATGCCGAAGACATAGAGCACGACAACCCCACCCGCTGCGGCGGCAACGCCCGCGGCCAGTGCAATCGGCGCATCGCGCAGACGTTCCATGATCCAGCCGGTGGCGAAAGCGGCGATGGGAAAGCCGATCAGGAAGCCCACCGAAGGTGTAGCAAAGACCCCCAGGCCACCACGACCGCCAGCCAGAAGCGGCAGGCCCAAGGCTACGAGACCGATGAAGAGCAGCGCGGCAAGCCCGCCCCGCTTTGCGCCGAGCACCGTTCCACAAAGCATGATGCCGAGGCTTTGCGCCGTGATGGGCACACCGAAGGCCAGCGTGAACTTCGGGATGAGCCCTAGCGCCGCTATGAGGGCGGCAAAAAGGGCAATGAGGGTGAGGGAGCGTTCCATGGACTGATCCTGGTATGATGAAAACAAGACGTTTTGAACGTCTGGCGTTTGGTAGGGGCCGCCCCCCGCGCCGTCAAGACGGCCCGGAACCAAGGCCGCCGCGTGCCCGCAGTGCCAGCGCCACCTGTTCGGCGTCATCGATCGCCAGAACGGCCATGGGCATGACGATCCGCCACCCCACGGGCCGGGCGGACCGCGCCCGCCACGCCAGCCGCAAGGTATTTCCCCGCAGGATCAGGGCAGGCGCAAACCGGACGACCATGGCAACCGCAAGCTCCATCGGGCGGGTGCGCAGGCCGAACCGGCGCAACGGCGTGGTCAGCCAGTGCACCACCGCCATCATTTCTGACAACGTGGTGGTCATCGTGACGAAGGTCGCCAGCGCCACCGCTGTGAGCATGCGCAGCACGATCTCCACGCCTTCGGCGGTCTCCCCCGCCAAGAGGTGCCACAGCAGGATGAGCACGACGAAGGGCCAGAGCTGCCACAATGGAACCAACCCCGCCCTGGCGAACCGCCACCCCGCCCATAGGAAC
>NZ_LWEX01000444.1 GCF_001634885.1 Sulfitobacter sp. HI0040
GCATCACGCGCCACGGGGTCACCTCGCTGGTCGATCTGGGCCTGCCGGTGACGATGGCGGATGTAGACGTTGCGCTGCGCGCGACCTTCGAACAGGTCTTCGGCGATGCCGTGCGCCCTGCCCCGCAGCGGGATACACCCCCTGCCCGGCCCCTTCCGCAAGCTCCCTGAAGGGGCTTTCGCGCCTGCGGAAAACTTCTTCCCTGCGGCAAACGCGCCCATTGCTCCCCGTGCGGGTTCGGCCTAAAACACCCCCCGAGACAGCAGCGCACGCCCGTGCGGGCGCTTGCGTGCAACCATAACCCAGGAGGGACCGCATGGCAGACGCAGCCATCCACGGCCATGACCACCACGATGAGCGCGGCTTCTTCACGCGCTGGTTCATGTCCACCAACCACAAAGACATCGGTATTCTCTACCTGATCGTCGCCGCTGCCGCCGGCTTCGTCTCGGTGGCCTTCACGATGTACATGCGCCACGAGCTCGCCTATCCCGGCGTGCAGTACATGTGCATGGAAGGCGCGCGTCTCTTCGCGTCGGAGGCGACCTGCACGCCCAATGGCCACCTTTGGAACGTGCTGATCACCGGTCACGGCATCCTGATGATGTTCTTCGTGGTGATTCCGGCGCTCTTCGGTGGATTCGGCAACTATTTCATGCCGTTGCAGATCGGTGCGCCCGATATGGCCTTCCCGCGGATGAACAACCTGAGCTTCTGGCTCTACGTGGGCGGTACGACGCTTGCGGTCATCTCGGTCCTCGCGCCGGGGGGTAACGGTCAGGCCGGTTCCGGTGTGGGCTGGGTGCTCTATCCGCCGCTGTCGGTGAAAGAGGGCGGGATGTCGATGGACTTCGCGATCTTCGCGGTCCACGTCTCCGGTGCCTCGTCGATCCTGGGTGCGATCAACATGATCACCACCTTCCTGAACATGCGCGCCCCCGGCATGACGCTGTTCAAGGTGCCGCTGTTCTCCTGGTCGATCTTCGTTACATCGTGGCTGATTCTGCTGTCCCTGCCGGTTCTGGCGGGTGCGATCACCATGCTGCTGATGGACCGTAACTTCGGTTTCGCCTTCTTCGATCCCGCAGGGGGCGGAGACCCGGTGCTGTACCAGCACATCCTGTGGTTCTTCGGCCACCCGGAAGTCTACATCATCATCCTGCCGGGCTTCGGCATCATCAGCCACGTCATCGCGACCTTCTCGCGCAAGCCGATCTTCGGTTACCTGCCGATGGTCTGGGCGATCATCGCGATCGGCGCACTGGGCTTCGTCGTCTGGGCGCACCACATGTATACCGTGGGCATGACCCTGAACCAGCAGGCCTACTTCATGCTGGCCACCATGGTCATCGCGGTGCCCACAGGCGTGAAGGTTTTCAGCTGGATCGCGACAATGTGGGGCGGCTCGATCGAGTTCAAGACGCCGATGCTCTGGGCCTTCGGCTTCCTGTTCCTCTTCACCGTGGGCGGCGTTACCGGCATCGTGCTGAGCCAGGCCGCCGTGGACCGCTACTATCACGACACCTACTACGTGGTTGCGCACTTCCACTACGTGATGAGCCTTGGCGCCGTCTTCGCCATCTTCGCAGGTATCTACTTCTACCTGCCCAAGATGTCGGGCCGCATGTATCCCGAATGGGCCGGCAAGCTGCACTTCTGGGCAATGTTCATCGGGGCCAACCTGACGTTCTTCCCGCAGCACTTCCTTGGCCGTCAGGGCATGCCGCGCCGCTATATCGACTACCCGGACGCCTTCGCGACATGGAACCTGGTGTCGAGCTGGGGCGCGCTGATCTCGGGCCTGTCGTTCCTCTTCTTCTTCGGTGTGATCGCCTACACGCTGCTCAAGGGCGCGAAGGTGACGGAGAACAACCCGTGGAACGAATATGCGGATACGCTGGAATGGACCCTGCCCAGCCCGCCGCCGGAGCATACTTTCGAAATTCTTCCCAAGCAGGAAGAATGGGACAAGATGCCGAACCACTAAGGCGGCAATGCGTCAAAACGATCAAAGGGGCTCCGACGGCGGTCGGGGCCCCTTTGCCTTGTCCTGCCCCCGTGGCGGAACTGTTCAAAAGGCGATATTGCGGCTACATTCGGTCTCATAGTTCAAGAGGGTTATCAAATTGGCGAATTCAGTTATCGAAGAAGACCTGACCATCGAGGGCGACATCCGTTCCGAAGACGGCCAGATCGAAGTGAAGGGGCAGATCACCGGCGATGTTACCGCGCTCTCGGTCTCCGTCACCCAGAACGGCGCCATCAAGGGGGCACTCACGGCGAAATCGATCTCCATCGACGGGCGGCACAACGGCTCGCTGACCTGCGAGGATCTCACGCTGGCCTCGTCCTGTACGGTTCAGGCCGACATCTCGGCCAAGACGCTGAGCACGCAAAGCGGCGCGCGGGTGGCCGGTTCCATCCAGATCAGCGGGCGCTGAAGGCCCCCTGCCCCGGTCACGAAGTTTGTGGATTGTCCACAGACTTTACCGGTCATTACATTCCATCACGTCGTTCATTGTTCCAACCTAGAATGAACCTGAGGGATAAGTTAGGGCGGTTTAAATTCGGTTGATGGCCATGTGGTCAGCCGAAGGTATGCAAGCTTCGTAACTTGCCGCCGCGGCAACTCAGGGGGCTGTCCGCCTCGATGCAACTTTCGGCACGGATTAGGAAACAAGGTACTTTCACGGCAAGCAGTCTTTTGCGGCGCATCGAACGAACGATGAAATCGCAAAAAGCAACTTGGCGAGTTAGACTTCAGCCAACGAAATAGTCTAAGGTCGCGACCTAGTAATCAGTAAGTCATATTGGCGGCTGCCATTGCCGCTAACAGTGGCTTGTGAAGGCTTGCTATATCTTTTCCAAGCTGCGCAAGCTGAGCATCTGTTCGTCGAATTTTAATCCCCGCATCCTTGCCTCGATGCACCACAACAATTTCGGCGCCAGGCTCGTCAGGATCCGGAAATCGATGGCCGTGAATTGCGCTGTTTCGCCGCTCTATGATATGAGAAGCTTGGAGTTCCCGGCGAACTTTCTTTAGTTCATCAACGACTGGGCCCGGTTTGCCGAGCTCTTGACAAAGCTCGACCGCTAATTTGGCCCTCATTTCAATATCTAGCCTCCCAGTGACTTTGAGCCCTACCTTTTCGGTTAAATTTAGGGCTGACCAGATTGCATGAGCAAGCAGGAGTTCGAGGTGCGCAAACTGCGCGCAAATATTTCCGATCTGAACGTTCCGATTTGTCATATGTTTCTGCTTGGTGTGTTCCATGATGGTGCCTATAAACTAACTTTATTTACTGATGTTTACCCAACAAATACCAAAACACGGGGGCCCGGTATCCGCAAACCAACGACATTATTAAAATCTGCATCCACGCCCTCCAAACTCGGATCAGACCCCGCTACTTTATGCGGTAAAGTCTGGCTAGGTTCCCATATAAAATTCGGCGACCGACACCCCGACGGTATATTCACTCCTCGCGGGCAACCAATACAATGAGGACGCCGCAAAAATTTTTGCGGCCGGCGGTCAAATTCCCTCTTGCGGCGCCGGGCTGCTATGGGTATCTCACCGGCACCAACGGATGCGGGCGTAGCTCAGGGGTAGAGCATAACCTTGCCAAGGTTAGGGTCGGGCGTTCGAATCGCCTCGCCCGCTCCAATTGGTTTCCTGCGTACCCGGCAGGATCGCAAAGGACCGCTTCGGCGGTCCTTTTGCGTTTCGGGGGTCAGCCGTTGCCCAGCTTCCGCCCACTTCGTTAACACAATTCCTCAACTAAAAGATGAATGTTCGCCACAATTTCGTCCAGTTCTGCTGTAACATTAACGTCAGAAATTCAGTTGCCGTCGGGTTGGGGCGCGGCAATGACCCACAGAGGACGAGAATATGCGCATTCTTGCTGTCGATGACGACCATTTCATCCGTGAACTGCTGCCACTGGTCTTCGCCGAAGCCGGTATTCCTTCTATCGACATCGCCGCGTCCGGTAGCGAAGCGCTGGAGATGATCCGCGAGGCACCGAAACTCTACGAATTCCTTCTGCTCGACATCATGATGCCAGAAATGGACGGAATCGAGCTGTGCCAGAGGGTGCGGAGAATTCCGGGATACCGCGACACGCCGATCCTGATGCTGACCGCCAAGACGGACATCGCATCGATCGAACAGGCCTTTGCCGCCGGGGCGAACGACTACGTGACAAAACCCTTCGACGTGAAGGAGATCGCCAACCGCGTCCATGTGGCCCAGCGCCTTTTCCAGAGCGCGCAGGCTACGCCGCTGCTCGATCCGCACGGGGTGACGGAGGCAGCCCCGCAGGTGCCCGACTTCGCGCTGGAAGACAGCGTGCGGCTGGCCCATACCGAACACATGGTGCTGCCCTTCTCGCTGGGCAACTACCTGTCACAGCTGGAGCGGAACCACCTTGGCGCACGGGTGGTCTTTGCCGCGCGGATCGATCACGTGGGGCCGTTCTTCGCCAGTTGCACCAGCCATGAATTCGCCATCGCGCTGACCGAAGTCGCCGATGCGCTGGCCGAGGTGATCGCCTGCCCCGAGCTGCTCATGGCCTATGACGGCAACGGCACGTTCCTCTGCATCACCTCGCAGGACTCCATGCCCTCCTGGCCGGAGATCGAGAAAAGCCTCACCAAAGTGTTGCAGCAGAGCGGTGCGGTCTATGACGACGGTCGGCCCATGAAGATCACCGTTTCCGTGGGCGGGCCCATGCCGCCCAACGCCAGCCGGACCAAGCGGGTCCGCAAAACCTTCGATCGCGCGCTCGACCGGATCGACCGCCGCCAAAAGCTGAAGCTGCAGGAAGAGGCCGCGGAACGCGCGACCCAGCGGATGCTCAAGGGGCTGACGGTCTAGCGTTCAGTTGATGGGAAACTGGCGCAGGCAGCGGGCCGCGTTGCGCTGATAATCCTGCAACGTCTCTTCCACGCTGCGCCGGTCTCTCACCTGGCGCAGCGCCTGCTTTTTCTGATGCCAGGTGCCGCTCACATGACGATCTAGAATCAGATAGGTGATCTCGATCATCAGGTCCTTCTCAATATCGCTCATCAGTTCGGCCCCGTTGAGCGCCACCGCCGTCAGCGCCAGCGTGTTGGAGCACCGCAGCGCCGCCGCTTCGCGCCCGCTGTAGACCTTGGGCTGGGCCGCGGCGGGGCCTGCCCCGACAGACACGGCCAGCAGGGCCGCAGTGGCCAGCACGGTGGCCCACCTGCGCATCAGAAGACCTTGAAGGTCATCGTGGTCAGCGACCGTTCGATCCCCTCTATGTCCAGCAGCCTGTCGTTGATGAAAACGCCCACGTCCTCCCCCTTCGGGATGTAGAGCTTCATCAGCAGGTCATATTCGCCGGAGGTCGAATAGAGTTCGGAATGGATTTCGCGCAGGGCAATCTCCTCGGCGACACGGTAGGTGGTGCCGGGCTTGCATCTGATCTGGATGAACACGCAGGTGGACATGCGGGTACCTTTCGACTGCATCGCCACAGGCTGACACATGGGGGGGTGCGCTGCAATGGCGATATGGGTCCGGGCCGAACGGCCTTGGCCTGCGGGACGCGCCTGCTATAAGGGCGCCGAGCCGGGAACCGAAGGACACGCCATGCGCCGCACAACCCTGACCCGCAAGACCGCGGAAACCGACATCACCGTGGAAATCGACCTCGACGGTACGGGCAGCTACGACAATGAAACCGGTGTGGGGTTCTTTGATCACATGCTGGACCAACTGGCCCGCCATTCGCTGATCGACATGAAGATCCGGGCGACGGGCGACCTGCATATCGACGATCACCACACGGTTGAGGACGTGGGCATTACGCTTGGCCAGGCGCTCACGCAGGCGCTTGGCGACAAACGCGGCATCCGCCGCTATGGCGCCTGCCTGCTGCCGATGGATGACGCGCTGGTGCGCACGGCGCTGGACCTGTCTGCGCGGCCCTTCCTGATCTGGAACGTGGCCATGCCGACCCCCGCGATCAAATCCTTCGATACGGAACTTGTGCGCGAATTCTTTCAGGCCCTGTCGACCCACGGCGGCATCACGTTGCACATCGACATGCTGCATGGGCTCAACAGCCATCATATCGCCGAGGCGACGTTCAAATCCGTCGCCCGCGCCCTGCGCGAAGCGGTGGAGATCGACCCGCGGAAATCAGGCGAAGTGCCCTCCACCAAAGGCGCGCTCTGATCAATGCTGACCGCCATCGTCGATTACGAATCCGGCAACCTGCATTCGGCCCACAAGGCGTTCGAGCGCATGGCGCGAGAGACAGGCGCGGGCGAGGTCGTGGTCACCTCTGACGCCGATGTGGTGGCGCGGGCGGACCGGATCGTTTTGCCGGGCGACGGGGCCTTCCCCGCCTGCATGGCGGCCCTTTCCGGTGCGGGCGGCCTGCACGCCGCGATGGAGGAAGCCGTCATCGGGCGCGGCCGCCCGTTTCTGGGCATCTGCGTGGGCATGCAGCTCATGGCGCGGCTGGGGCATGAATACACCCCGACCGAGGGCCTGGGATGGATCGACGGCGAAGTCGTGCCCATCGTCCCTTCGGACACGGCGCTGAAGGTGCCCCACATGGGGTGGAACGATCTGGTGCTGGATGCGGCCCATCCCGTGTTCGACGGGCTGGCGGAAGGCGATCACGCCTATTTCGTGCACAGCTATCACATGAAGGTCGCGGCGCGGGATCACCTGCTGGCCCATGTGGACTATGGCGGGGCGGTCACGGCGGTGATCGGGCGCGACACGATGATCGGCATGCAATTCCATCCGGAAAAGAGCCAGACGACGGGCCTGCGCCTCATCTCCAATTTCCTGTCATGGTCCCCCTGACGAACGCCTTTTGGCGCGGTGGCCGTTCCCAAGGCTAGCGGATTCGCTGCCAGGTCATTTCCCGGCATTGCTGGGCATCACAGGGACGCAGCAGGATCCGGTTGCCGTCCACCGACAGGCGGGTGTCGAACACCCTGTTGACCTTGGGGTCCCAGAATTTGCCGCGATAGCTGCCATCCTCCTGCTGGGCCATGTCCCAGACCATGCGCCGCCCTACCGCGCCGGAACGCTTGTCGATGCCGCGCCGGTCGGTCACACGCTCCACCCAGACACAGAGCTCTTCGCCGCAGGGCTTGGCGCGCACCTGCATGACACGCCCGTTGGTATCGGGGGCCGTGCGCCACAGCCCCAGCGCCACCTCGGCCCATGCGGGCAAAGCCCCCGCGCAGCCGAGGAACAAAAGTAGAAATATGGTACGTCCAAATGCCATCCCGCATCACTCCCCAAAGCGATACTTGGCGCCCTGAAAATGCAAAGGGCGCAGAGGAATGATACTCCTCCGCGCCCTTTTTCTCAATGCCGGGGTGGCTTTGCCGTCAGACAGGACGCCTCGATCCTGCTGCCGTAGCCTCTTCGCTTACTGCACGCGCGCCCATGTCTGCTTGGAACAGAGCAGCCCGCCCGCGATGCACCCCGAAAGCTTCAGCCGGTCACCGTTCACGGTCATCTTGCCGATGTAGACCTTGTTGTTGGACGGCCGCCAGACCCGCCCGGCATAGTTGCCTTTGCCATCCGGCACCATGGAGCGCACCAGCTGCTTGCCGATATTTTCGGATTTGTACTCGCCGGAGCTGTTGAACGTCCGGTCGATCGTGCCGCAGACCGCGTTGCCGCAGGGCACCATCTTGATATGGGCATAGGACCCGTCGTCCACCTGAGTCTGCCAAATGCCGAGTGCCGGGTCTGCCTGTGCCGCCCCGGCCAGTCCGAGGGCCAGAACCGTCGTCGCGATAAGTCTCTTCATTGATCTCTCCTCCCGATCTGGGCGGCATCACACTCCATCCTCCCCGCGCGAGGCAAGGTTGACCTAAGGTCCGTTTGCATATCGTGACGCAACGTGCAAAACCGCCGACAAACCGTGCAGAAGGGCGTGCCCAGATGATCCTCTACCCCGCTATCGACCTCAAGGACGGCAAGGCCGTGCGCCTCATCCATGGCGAGATGGACAGCGCAACGGTCTTCAACGACGATCCCGCCGCACAGGCGCGCAGTTTCGTCGAGGCGGGCTGCGAATGGCTGCATCTGGTGGATCTCAACGGTGCCTTTGCTGGCCGCCCCGTGAACGCCGCCCCGGTGGAAGCGATCCTGAAGGCCTGCGACGTGCCCGCCCAACTGGGGGGCGGCATCCGCGACATGGCGACCATCGAGGCATGGATCGAAAAGGGACTCGCCCGGGTGATCCTCGGTACCGTGGCGATCGAGAATCCCGCGCTCGTGCGCGAGGCCGCGCGCGCCTTTCCGGGCAAGGTCGCGGTGGGCATCGACGCCCGCGCGGGCAAGGTGGCGACAAAGGGCTGGGCCGAGCGGACGGACGTGGACGCCACCGAACTGGCCAAATCCTTCGCCGACGACGGTGTCGCGGCCATCATCTATACCGACATCGACCGGGACGGCGCGATGGGCGGGCCGAACGTGGATGCGACGGCGGCGCTGGCGCGGGCGGTTTCCATCCCCGTCATCGCCTCTGGCGGGGTCTCATCGCTCGATGACCTCTCCGCGCTGAAACAGACCGGCGTCATCGCAGGGGCGATCAGCGGGCGCGCGCTCTATGACGGGGCCATCGATCTGGCGCAGGCGCTGAAGCTTCTGTCCGCCTGAGCGCGCGGCATGATCTTGCCCCCCCGCCCCTCCGCCGCTATTGCAGCCCCATGCTGAAGACGCGCATCATCCCCTGTCTCGACGTGGCCGATGGCCGCGTGGTCAAGGGCGTGAACTTCGTCGGGCTGCGCGACGCGGGCGATCCCGTCGATGCCGCAATCGCCTATGACGCCGCCGGCGCGGACGAACTTTGCTTTCTCGACATCCACGCCACCCATGAAAACCGCGGCACGATGTTCGATCTCGTGCGCCGCACAGCAGAACATTGCTATATCCCGCTCACGGTGGGCGGCGGCGTCCGTTCGGCGGCGGATGTGCGGGCGCTGTTGCTGGCGGGGGCTGACAAGGTCAGCTTCAACTCGGCCGCCGTGGCCGACCCCGACGTCATCGCGCGCGCCGCCGACCAGTTCGGCAGCCAGTGCATCGTCTGCGCCATCGACGCCAAGACCGTCGCCCCCGACAGGTGGGAAATCTTCACCCACGGCGGGCGCAAACCCACGGGCATCGACGCGGTCGAATTCGCACGCACCGTCACCGCGAAGGGGGCCGGTGAAATCCTGCTGACCTCCATGGACCGCGACGGTACGCGGGCGGGTTTCAACCTGCCCATGACCCGCGCCATCGCGGATGCGGTCGATGTTCCGGTCATCGCTTCGGGCGGGGTCGGCACGCTCGATCATCTGGTCGAAGGGGTGCTGGAAGGTGGCGCTTCCGCCGTGCTCGCGGCCTCCATCTTCCACTTCGGCACCTATACGATCCACGAGGCCAAGCAGCATATGGCTGCCGCCGGCATCCCCATGAGGCTGACATGAGCACCGACAGGCTGGCGGAGCTTGCCGCGATCATCGACGCCCGCAAGACCGCCGATCCCGACAGCAGCTGGACAGCGCAGCTTTTGTCCAAGGGCCCGGAAAAATGCGCCGAGAAATTCGGCGAAGAAGCGGTGGAAGCCATCATCGAAGCCGTGCGCGGCGACCGCGACGCGCTGACGCGCGAGGCGGCGGATGTGCTCTATCATCTGCTGGTCATGCTGGCGGCGCGGGATGTGCCGCTGGGGAACGTGCTGGATGAGCTGGAGCGTCGGCAATCGCGCTCCGGCATCGCGGAGAAAGCGGGTCGCTGAGCAACCGCGCGGCTTCTGCGGCGCTCACAGCTTGCTTGAAATGATCCCCGTGGCGAAACCGCCCATGCGCAACTCGCCGAAAAGGCGCTGGTATTCGATCTTGGGGCAGCGATCCTGGATCACGTCGATCCCCCGCGCCTCCGCCTTGGCGGCGGCCTCGGCATGGGTCACGCCGATCTGCATCCAGATGGTGCGCAGATCCGGGCAATCGGCCAGCGCCTCTTCCACCACCTCCGGCACCGCCTCCGACCGGCGGAAAATATCGACCATGTCGACGCCCTCCCCCGCCTCGGCGAGCGTGGCGACGACCGTCTTTCCGAACAGCGTTTCACCCGCATAGACCGGATTGACCGGCACCACGTCATAGCCCTTCAGCGCGAGGTATCGCCCCACGTAGAAGCTGGGCCGCACCGGATTGGTGGAAACGCCCACCACCGCGATGCGCCGCGTCCTTTTCAGTACGTCCCTGAGGTGTTCGTCCGAATAGCCCATGCCAAATTCTTAGCCCGCAGCGGCCCCGAACGGAAGCGCGCAAAAAAAGGCGCCCCAAGTCGTGACCGGGGCGCATAGGTACGGAACGAGGGACAGTAGGGTGTCGCGCGGGGTTCCAGATCGCGCGTCCTGTAATTGAGGTAGGTATTGATGAGGCGGATCAAAGGCCTTGGGCGCCGGGATGTTCGAATTCGGACGGAAATGCGCCGGTTTCCGCCGATTTTCCGTCCTTTCGGCGGGGATCAGTCAAAAATGTCCTCGACAATATCGAAAGCTTCCTCAGCGAAATGGCGCAGCCATGATTTGCGTGGTTTGCGCTTCGCGACCTTCCGGGCCTGTTTTTTCGGCGCGGAGTCGTAAGGGGCGCGGATCCGCACGGGCTTTTCCTTGCGCTGCACGGGCGCGGGCTGGTGAGAGATGGCGGGCCGCGCCGGGGCGCTTTCGCGCGGCATCTGCTTGAGCTGCCGCAGCGGGGCGCCGCAGCTTGTGCAGGTCAACTCATGCCGGGCCTGATCCAGCGTCAGGACGGTACGGCTGGCACAATAACAGCAGGTCGCGATCTTCGTGGGATAGGCCACGCGGTCTCCTTAACGGTGTTCTTTCGTGGCATATAAGGCGATTGCCGCCGCATTGGAGACGTTGAGCGACCCGAATGTGCCCGCCGCGTCGATCCGTACCAGCATATCGACGGTGTCGCGGGTCTTTTCCCGCAGGCCGGGGCCTTCGGCACCCAGAACCAGCGCGATGGGCCGGTCCATGCGCCCTTCCACCGCGCTTTCTACGGTTTGCTCCGCCTCCCCGTCGAGGCCGAGGACAAGGTAGCCCATGTTCTGCAGGCTGCGGATGGCATCCGCTAGGTTGCGCACCCGCAGATAGGGCTGCCGTTCGAGCGCGCCGCTCGCCGTCTTGGCCAACGCGCCGGTTTCGGGCGCCGCGTGATGGCGCGTGCCGATGACCGCCGAAGCGCCCAGCACCTCTGCCGAGCGCAGGATCGCGCCGACGTTATGCGGGTCTGAGACCCTGTCCAGCAGCAGCACCCGGGGTGCCGCATCGCCGATGCAGACATCTTCCAACCGGCCCCAGTTGAGCGGTTTGACCTCCAGCACCGCCCCCTGATGCACCGATCCCGGATCGATGGGCGGGCGGAACTTGCGCGGGTCCACGACTTCCGCCGTGATTCCGGCCGCGTCAATCGCATCCTGCAGCTTGACCTGGGCATTCGGTGTCACCATCAGGCGCAGCTTTTCCCGCGCCGGATTGGCCAGCGCATCGCGCACCGCGTGCAGCCCGAAGAGCCAGAGCGTCGCGTTCGCCTCGGCCTTCTTTTCCTGCTCTTTCTGGACGACCCACTTGGGCTTTTTCATCTCTCGCACCTGCATGTTCCGAGTGGACGATGCGGCTTCGTTTTCGCCTTGACGCACCTTTGGCCCGCTAGTAATCACGCCCCCACGTCCGGCGCAATGCGTCGCGGCGCAGTGGGCGACAGGCCGCAAGGTGTGGCAGGGGACTGTAACTCCCTCGCGGAGACGCACGCCTGGTTCGATTCCAGGGTCGCCCACCACTTTCCCTAAGACCGATGACTCCGACTGAACAACCCGCAAGTGGACCATGATATTCGGCCCCCAGCCCATTTCTGTCTGTCGCGGTACGGTTTTCACTTTTTTCCAACACACTCTAATTGAATGGAGGCGCTACAAAGATGTCGGAAAAATAAAGCCTCGCCCCCCAGAGATAATCGCTCAGACGCGATTTCTCCTTGACCCTTGAAATTAGCACCGCTAGATATGGTGCAAATTGCAGGGATAAGCACAAAATACCTTGACCCCCACCGATATGTAGCGCAGCTTTATGTTGCGCGGCAGATTCGGAGTGGCTCATGGCATTATCAAATCCTTCCACATTTTTGATCACCGACCCTCTAGCGCAGGACAACGTTGTCCCGACTAAGCCTCTAGGTGTGGAGATGGTCGACCTCGACGACATTCCGTATAGGGCTGAACCTCAAGTCGACTGTGCGTTTTGTATAGTCCATCGGTCACACAGGGATGGATATTTTGCGATCCTCAGCAACGGTCAACGAGCACCCTGCGGAAATTGTTGTGCCGCGAAGTTCGACGCCGTGAAAAAGCAGACAATCGACAAGAACCGCAACCGATTGATACGTGAGCGCGAATGTAGGAATAGAGCACGAGTCCTCTCAGAGGGGGTGCCTATCTTGAAAGAGATGCTCCAGCTCGCCGCCAACACTGAAGACCTTGCAGAACCAGCCAGAGTGATTTTGGGAGAAGTCCTGAATGACGATGCCCGCAAAGACCTTCAGAGCCGAGGCGTTCAAGGCTTAAGTTTCTTAGACGGCTGCCGAGCCAAGCCTGCTTTTGCAAGGTCGGCACTCGACTCCTTACTGAAACTATCGAGCGTATCGAAGGCGGATTATCAAAGGTATTCGGAGAAGAGGCGCCAAGCCGAAGAGCAACTTCGCATAGCCGCGCATTACCACATGGACTGCACTAGCTTCTTCGCTCCAGCTAACTTGGCAGCATTGGAACGCTGGGCCTTGGAGCGTGGGAACTTGTTTGGCGTAAAACAGTTCGAGGCCAAAGAAAATATACTACGCGCCAAGGGTCCTTCCGTATGGCGAAACCTAGAGATCCCCGCCATTTCACCGTCAACGATGTTGCAGAAATTCTGCGCAAACCCGCCCCACATGAATGACGTCTGAAGACAAAGTTTGCCGGATGGGCAGGCCCTCCAAAGTCGTCCACCCTTTTTCTCCATTCACCCCCCCCCACGTGCCCCCAAATGCACGCTTTTGCCATTGAACCATTGCGCCTATAGTTGCGAAAAAACGAAAAGAGCAGCGCGGGCAAAATGGTATCCTCTTCTCCCTCGGGCCAAAATTTCAACGTCGTGGTCGTGGGACAGGACGGGCGCCTTGCCTATGAGGCGCTGCTCTTCGCAGCTTCCCTGCGCCATTCCAGCCCGTCGTTTTCCGGCAGGCTCTTCATCGCGGAACCCCAACCCGGGCCGCTCTGGCCGAAGGACCCGCGCATCTCCGAGCCTGATGTGCGCGCAGCACTGGCCGACCTCGGGGCGGAGTTCGTGCCCTTCGTCTCCCGCCATTTCGGCGCGGCCTATCCCTATGGCAACAAGATCGAAATGTTGCAGGCCCTGCCCGAGGGCGAGCCTTTCGTCTTTTTCGATACCGATACGCTGGTGACGGGCGATCTGGCCTCCGTACCCTTTGACTTCGACCGCCCCGGCGCGTCGCTCCGCCGCGAAGATACATGGCCGAAGCCACAGGTTTACGGGCCGGGATACGCGGGGCTCTGGAAATCGCTCTATGACAAGTTCGGGCTGGATTTCGCCTCCAGCCTCGATCTGGGCCAGCCGGATGAGTACTGGCAGCGGTATCTCTATTTCAACGCCGGTTACTTCTTCTATCGGTGCCCCCATGTCTTCGGGCAGAGGTTTACCGACTACGCGCTGGCTATCCGCGACGACCCCCCGGTGGAGCTTTGCGCGCAATCCTTCGATCCCTGGCTCGATCAGGTCGCCTTGCCGCTGGTGATCCATTCGCTGGGCGGCGGGAGGGACAGCCTGCCGCCCGGCCTGCTGGATGGCGATGTTACCTGCCACTATCGCCTGCTGCCGCTGCTCTATGCCCGCGAAAGCGACCGGGTGATCGACGTGCTGGAAACCATCACCGCGCCCAACAAGCTGAAAAAGGTGCTCAAGGGGTCCAATGCGATCAAGCGGATGGTCTATCAGGGGCGCGGTGCGAAGGTGCGCGATCTTTTCGATCAGAACGCCCTGCCCCGCAAGGAACAGGCGATCCGCAACCGCATCAAGTCCAACGGCTTCTGGATGCGCTGACGCCCCCGCTTCGGGAACGCCCTAGCCTGTGCTATCCTGTCCCCCTTCAACAAATCGGGAGGGGACGATGGCGAAAGCATATCTTATCGCGCACATTCGGGTGCAGGACGCCAAGACGTTCGAGGGGTTCAAATCCGCCTCGGGCGCAGCGCTTCAGAAGCATGGCGGCAGGCCGCTTGTCCGCAACCCCGACCCCGAGATGCGCGAAGGCGATCTGGGCCGGATGACGGTGGTGGTGGAGTTCGACAGCATGGATGCCGCCCGCGCCTTTTACGAGTCGCCCGAATACACCGAGGCGCGGAAGCTGCGCGAAACCTGTTCCGAGACCGACCTTATCCTGGTCGAGGGCCTATAGCATCCTTGTCTGGGGCTGGCCGATCGCCTAACCATTCGGCCAGCTTCAAGGAGGAGACCCCCATGACCGACGGCCCCACTTACGGTTTCGACACGCTTCAGATTCACGCGGGCGCCCGCCCCGACCCGGCCACCGGCGCGCGGCAGACACCGATCTACCAGACGACCGCCTATGTCTTTCGCGATGCCGATCACGCCGCGGCGCTCTTCAATCTTCAGGAAGTCGGCTTCATCTACAGCCGCCTGACGAACCCCACGGTCGCCGTGCTGCAGGAACGTATCGCCACGCTTGAAGGGGGTGTGGGCGCGGTATGCTGCTCCTCGGGTCACGCGGCACAGATCATGGCGCTGTTCCCCCTGATGGGACCGGGCAAGAACATCGTCGCCTCCACCCGTCTTTATGGCGGCACGGTCACCCAGTTCAGCCATACCATCAAGCGGTTCGGCTGGTCCTGCACCTTCGTTGATTTCGACGATCCGGATGCGGTGCGCGCGGCGATCGACGATGACACCCGCGCCGTCTTCGGCGAGGCCATCGCCAATCCGGGTGGCTACATCATGGACGTGCGCGCCATCGCCGACATTGCCGACGAAGCGGGCATTCCGCTCATTATCGACAATACCTCTGCCACGCCGTTCCTGTGCCGCCCCATCGAACACGGCGCCACGCTGGTGGTGCATTCGACGACCAAGTACCTCACCGGCAACGGCACGGTAACCGGCGGCTGCGTGGTTGATTCAGGGAAATTCGACTGGTCGGCCAGCGACAAGTTCCCCTCGCTCAGCGAACCGGAGCCTGCCTATCACGGGCTGAAGTTCCACGAAACCTTCGGCAACCTTGCCTTCACCTTCCACGGTATCGCCATCGGGCTGCGCGATCTGGGCATGACGATGAACCCCCAGGCCGCGCATTACACGCTGATGGGGACCGAAACGCTGTCGCTGCGCATGGAGCGGCATGTGGAGAACGCGACCAAGGTGGCCGAGTGGCTGGAGAAGGACGACCGCGTTGATTACGTCACCTACGCCGGGCTGAAATCCTCACCCTATTATAAGCGCGTGGAAAAGGTCTGCCCGCGCGGGGCGGGTGGTCTCTTCACCTTCGCGGTGAAGGGCGGCTACGAGGCTTGTATCAAGCTGGTGAACGCGCTGGAGATCTTCAGCCATGTGGCGAACCTTGGGGATACGCGGTCGCTCATCATTCATTCGGCGTCCACCACCCACCGGCAGCTTTCCGAAGACCAGCAGATCGCGGCGGGGGCCGGGCCGAACATCGTGCGCGTTTCCATCGGAACGGAGAACGCGGATGATCTTATCGCCGATCTCGATCAGGCGCTGACCAAAGCGGTTTCCTGACCCCCAAAACAAAGAACCGGCGTGCGAGTGCACGCCGGTTCAGATGTCGTGGCAGGGTCTGCCGGTGCTATCACTCGGTTCCGGCAATCTTTTTCGCGCCCTTCACCGCCATTCTGCCGGCGCCGATCGTGCCCTTCACGGCTGTCTTGGCAACGAAGCCCGTCGCGCCAACCGTGTTGTCCACAACGCTTTCCGTGGAACAGGCGGCCACACCCGACAGCATGCCGGTGATACCCAGAACGGCGATCGTCTTACGCAGTTTCATCATGGTCTTTCTCCTCTTTCGCCGCTTCCTTGCGGCATGAGGGGACTTAAAGCGTGGCTATGAATTAGGAAAACGAAAAATATTTGGCGTTAAAGGCAGTTTCGCTTATACATCTGCGCCTATGGACATTACCCTTATCAAAACCTTCATGGAGGTCGCCGCCACCGGCTCCTTCGTCTCGGCCTCCGACAGGCTGTTCGTCACGCAATCCGCCGTCAGCCTGCGGATACAGCGGCTCGAAGACAGCCTTGGCCATCTGCTTTTTACCCGGTCAAAGGCGGGCGCGATCCTCACCCCGGCGGGGCAGGAATTTGAACGCTACGCGCTCAGCCTGCTCAAGATCTGGGAAGAGGCGCGTGCCCAGATCGCCATCCCCGAAGGGTTCAGCCAGACGATCACGCTCGGCGCGCAATATTCGCTCTGGCCGCGCATGGGGTTCCGCTGGATTGACGAGTTGCAAAAGCGCCTGCCGGACCTTTCGGTGCGCGCAGAGGTGGGGATGCCCGACAGGCTTACCCGATTTTTGATCGAAGGGGTCATTCAGGCGGGGCTCACCTATACGCCACAGCTGCGCCCGGGGCTGGAGGTCGACAAGATCATGGAGGACGAATTGATCCTCGTGGCGTCCTGGTCCGATCCCGCGCCGGAGGTCGACGGCCGTTACATCTTTATCGACTGGGGCCCCGAATTTACCCATGCCCATGCGATCGGCATGCCGCATCTGGCCAATACCGGGCTGACGCTCGCCCTCGGGTCGTTGGGGGCCGACTACATCGTGAACCGGCGCGCTGCTGCCTATCTGCCTGCGCGTTCGGTGCAACGATACCTTGATGCCGGGCGGCTGCACCTCGTGCCCGATGCGCCGCGATTCTCCTATCCCGTCCATGTGGTCTGGCGCGACGATCTCGATCCGGACATCGCCCGAGTGGCCAAGCAGAGCCTTCTGCACGTCGCCCAAGGCGCCGAGGACGAGCAGGAGGCGCTGCTCGACCGGCTGGCCGAACTCAGCGAAGTCCATTCCGTCGGCAGATTGGGCGAGGACGGAAAAGGTTCCATGAGTAATGCTTGATACAAACATGATTATTTTGAATTTAACTTAGGTTTGAGACGTTCCTATATGCCCCTCCAGCAGAGATGCTCCCGATCCTTGCAAACGATCGGGTCACCTTTTTTGGGAAAGGAACGACCCCATGATGAACACCCTCAAGATCGCTGCGGTCTCCGCGCTCGCACTTGCCGTCGCGGCCCCTGCCTTCGCGCAGAGCCGTGTCACCGGCATCCAGACGCTGAACGACGACATCGACGATATCACCACCGACGTGAACCGTGACCTGCGCCGTGGTACCGACGCAGAGCGCTTTGGACCCAACGGCGTGGCCCAGGGCTTCCGCGGCTCCTTCGCGCTGTCGGCCTCCGGCACCGACGGCAACACCGACACCGGCGAAATTTCCGGCGCAGGCCGTCTGACCTATGGTATCGGCGACTACAACCACCTCTTCGGCTTTGCCCTTGAGTATGGTGAGTCCAACGGCCGCAAGAGCGAAGAAAAGTTCTTTGCCACCTACGAAGGCAGCCGCTATTTCACCCCCCAGTTCTACGCCTTCGGCCTTGCCCGCGTGCAGTATGACGGTTTCCTGACCTCCAACACCGGTGCTGTGATCAACGGCGAAGAAACCGACGCTTTCATCGGCTTCGGCCCCGGCTACCGCGTCTTCAACCAGCCGAACCACGCATGGCGTGTTCAGGCAGGCCCCGGCGTGCGCTACTACGAAGATGTCAACAACGTGGATGAGACCGAAGTCGGCTTCATCGCAGCGTCGCGCTACTTCTACGGGTTCAACGAAACAGTGTCCTTCACCATGGACACCGACATCCTGGGTTCCGACACCAACACCGTCGTGTCGAACGACGCAGGCGTGAACTTCCGCATGTCCGACAACCTGTCCACCCGCGTGAGCTACCGGACAGACTACAACACAGACCCGACACCGGGCCTGAAATCCACCGACAACACCATCGGCGTCTCGCTGGTGCTGGGCTTCTGATCGAAGCCGGTCAAAGATCGCGAAAGGTACCTCCCTCGGGCCGATCGCGATTTCCGGGAGGGCGGGGTAACCCGTCCTCCCTCTCCGTTTCTCGGGATGCGCCGCCGCCTCACTGCGTGGGCAGAATCTCGAAGACCATCGTCACGTCCGACCGGACGGTGACCTCTCCGCTTTCGATAGCGGCCCCCATATCGCTGCGCATCTGGGCCATTTCCATCTGCGCGGGCCGCGGCCCCCGGCTCGATTCCGTGATCCGCACCACGGGGCCGAGGTTCAGGTTCGCCGCATCGGCCAGCGTTTCGGCCCGTAGCATCGCATCGGCGACCGCGCGCTTGCGCGCCTCCGCCAGGGCGGCGGTATCGTCGCGCAGCTCAAACGCGATGCCCTGAAAGTCATTCGCCCCCACCGACAGGACGCCATCCAGCACCGCACCCACCTGCGTCAGGTCACGGACCTGCACGGTGACGGAGTTTCCCGCCTCATAGGCCACCACGGCGGGGCCGCTTTCCCGCAGCGGTTCCTGATCGCCGAAAACGGGCCGCAGGTAGAAGCGGCTGGTCTGCCGGTCCCGTGCCGCGATCCCCAGGCTATCCAGTTCCGCCACGATCCGCGCCACCGCGCCGGTCACGGCAGTCATCGCCTCTGACGCCTCGGGCGCGCGCTCCGTCACGCCCAATGTGATTGTCGCCGTATCCGGGGCCAGCGTGACGCTGCCCTCCCCCGTGACGATCACGCCGCGTTCGGCGTCCTGCGCCCAGACGGCGCCCGCCGCCAGCAGCCAGACCGCTGCGGCCCATTTCAGTGTTCGTTGCATTCCCGCGCCCTCCTTTTTGCGTGACCGGTATGCCCGCCAGACTGCGCCTTGCGCCGCCACTTGCAACCCCTTCCGCGACCCGTCCCCCCACCGGGCGGGACAGTGCGCGGGAACCGGCGCGATCCCGCCTGCCGCCCTTCCCATAGGCGCGCCGCTGTTCTATTCTGCGCCAAAGGCCGCGAAGGCCCCCTTCGCGATGTCCCGCAACCAGCAGGTCCTGTGACGATGAAGCCTGAATTTACCCTATCCCTGTCCTTCGAGGGCATCCGCGTTCTGCACCGCACCGAGGCCGGCTGGCAACTTGTCGGAGAGGTCGCGCTGGACGACGCGGACATGCCGGGCGCGCTTTCCGCGCTGCGCGCAGAGGCAGACCGGCTGGAATCGCCGGATGCGCTTTGCAAGATCCTCGTGCCCAACAGCCAGATCCGCTACATGACGATCGAGACCCCCGGCGCGGATACCAAGGCGCGCCGCGCGGCCGCCGCCAAGGCACTGGAAGGCGCCACGCCCTATGCGGTGTCCGATCTGATCTACGACATTTCCGCCGAGGGGGATGAAACCCACATCGCCGCCGTCGCACGCGAAACGCTGACGGAGGCCGAAGCCTTCGCCGTCGAACATGGCTTCCGCCCGGTAAGCTTCGTCGCCGCCCCGGAGGAGAACGACTTCGGCGGGGAACCCTTCTTCGGCGTGACCCGGGCCGCCGTTTCCCTGCTGTCGCCCGGCGAACAGGTGGAACCCGATACCACCCCTGTGACCCTATCCGCTTCGGACGGCGAGCCAGCGCAGCCCGACCCGCAGGAAACCCCCGCGCCGGAGCCTGATAGCGTGCCCGATCGCTTCCGCCCGGAAACCCCGGATGAAACCCAGCCGGACGAACCGGCCACGACTCCGCAGCCCGATGATCCCGCCCCGGCAGAGCCGCCTTCCGAAGCGCCCGATCGCGACCCCGAAGAGATCCCGGACCGTACGCCCGAACCCGACCAGCCGGACGGCCCCCGCGAACGCCCGCCGAGCGAGCCAGAACCCGCGCCGCAACCCAGCGACCCGGAGGGCCCCGACACCCCGACGGAGGTGCCCACGCCACAGGCACCGCCCGAAGCGCCGCAACCGCAGACACCCACAGAGGTGCCGCAGATGCCCAACACGGGCATGGCGCCCCCCAGCGCGGATGAACAGGCGCGCCTGCTCGCAGGGTTTCGCACCGTGACCACGGCGGTTGGCCGCGCGTCGCTGTCGCAGCAGAAAAACGCCGCGGCAGAGGATAGCAACGTCGCGCCAGCCACCCATGCACCGGTTTCAAAGCGGCTTGACGCGCCCATCGGCCCCGAAGCCGCCTTTGCCTCCTTGCGCGGCCCCGCCCGCCCTGTGGAGGACGAGGAGCCGGAGACCTCGGAAGACAGGGATGACGCCGAAACGTCTGCCTTTGTGCTGCCCTCGCTCGGCGGTGCTTCGCGCCGGGCAGACACCAGCGGGGGCGCCTCGCCCTCCCTCACCGCGTCGCGCGATGAAAAAAGCGCGCAACCCTTCGCCAGCCGGCGCGGCAAGGCAGGCGGGGATAGCC
>NZ_LWEX01000445.1 GCF_001634885.1 Sulfitobacter sp. HI0040
GCTGCCTGTCACGCTCAGCAACTCCCCCGACCATCATCGGAGTTGACGACCAGCTTCATCCCCGACAGTTCGATATCATCGAAGGACAGCGGACCATCGTCGGACCAGACGGTGAAATTGACCACCTTGTTGAAACCTTCGGAACTGTCGACGGCATTGCCGAAGGTCAGCCCCACATCGAACCCGGTTTCGGCCATAGAGCCATTGGCGAGTGTATTAACATCGTCGTCGCCTTCCTTGATGTCGGTGATGATACCGAGGTCCCCGCTGTTCTCCGGATCGGGGAAGAAGTTCAGCGATGTCACGTCGCTGCCTTCGGCCACGTCGAAGAACAAGCCATCGATATCGTCCACATCGGTGAAGTCCGCCGGCTGGAAGCTGAAGAACAACTGGCCTTCGGGCGTTTCGGTCACGGAAAGATCGACCCGACCGTCGCCGCCGAGGGTGAAGTTCAGCACGCTCTTTTCGCCATCATCCGCAGGCGGTTCATCGTCCCCTTTGGAGCCGCCACCGGTCCCTTTGGAACCACCACCGGTTCCCTTGGAGCCGCCGCCAGTACCTTTGGAGCCACCGCCCGTGCCGGAACCGCCAGAACCAGAGCCGCCCGATCCGGACCCCCCGGAGCCAGAGCCACCTGAACCGGACCCGCCGGAACCGGAACCGCCGGAACCGGAACCGTTCGATCCTCCGGAACCAGAACCGCTCGATCCGCCGGACCCAGACCCGTTCGATCCGCCCGAGCCAGAACCGTTCGATCCGCCGGAACCGGAACCGTTGGAGCCATCGTCATCGGGATCGGGATCGGGATCGGTGATGACGGTATCGCCATCTTCATCGCAACCGACCTTCTCACCGTCTTCGGTTGTCGCACCGGCGAGGGTGATCGAACCGAAGGTATCGCCGATGGCGAGCGGTTGGGAACAGGAGGTGTGGAAACGGATTTCCTGGATCAGGTCCCCGCCTTCGCTGTCGAAAATCTCGATCCGTGTCTCGCTGTCGAACTTCTTGTCGGCGGAGGCGACGAAGTCTTCACCCTCAGCGACCATGCCTTCAAAGAGCGGCTCGTCGTCCTTTTTGCCGAGCACCCGGATGAAGACCATGCCGTCATCGTCCGATCCGGTCGTATCGACGTCGGTTTTCTTGTCGTCTTGATCGTTCGCCTGATCGATTTCGGTCCCGAAGGAATAGGTCAGCGTCAGCGATACGGGTTTACTGTCCAATTCGCACAGATCGCAGCCCCCGCTCGTACCGCCGGTGCCCTTCGATCCGCCACCTGAACCTTTGGACCCGCCGCCGGAGCCGGAGCCCATCGTGCCACTACCGGAGGCCTTGGTGCCACCGCCGGAACCTTTGGAACCCCCGCCGGAACCAGAGCCTTTGGTGCCCGAACCCTTTGTGCCTTTGCCAGTACCAGAGCCCGAAGTGCCCGAACCTTTGGATGCCTTGCCCGTACCGGAGCCTTTGCTGCCGGAGCCCTTGCCCGTACCAGAACCCTTGGTGCCGGAACTCTTGGTTCCTTTACCAGTACCGGAGCCCTTGCTGCCGGAACCCTTGCCCGTACCCGAGCCCTTGGACGCCTTGCCAGTACCGGACCCTTTAGATCCCTTGCCCGACCCGGAGCCTTTACTGCCGGAACCTTTGCCCGTGCCAGAGCCCTTTGATCCCTTCCCCGACCCGGAAGCTTTAGTGCCGGAACCCTTGGAGCCACCGGTCTCTTCCTCGCGGGGGCCGCTGTCGTCGTTGTCTGAATAATAGTCAGCGAGGTTATCGCTATACCATGTGGAGAAGCTGGAGCCTTCCACACCGCCGTTGTGATAAGATTTTGTGCTGGAGGCCGAACCGCCCCCGCTTCCGTCAGATCCAGTCCATTCGTCCCAGCTCTTCTTCGCTTTTCCCATTGCCGTACACCTCTTCGAATAGAAATCACCCGGCAACGCCGAGCCAAAGTACATGCCAACCCCCGAGACACCCGTCTGATATGTACTTAGAAAGGGGAGAAAGTTTAGCCAAACTGTTTCGGAATTATGGCAAGATTCCGGTCCGATGTACCGGCCTTCGGGAAACAATGGTGTGAGAAGCCGGTGATTACTTTCCCTCCCGGTTCAATATCACGGCGGAAGGCGTCGAATCGCTCCTCGGGAATTACCCATTTGGGTCACATTTTGACCATCGGAATAACTTATCCTCATGCGAACAGTCATGCTAGGTAAACGAGCAGACGAGGGCGGACCGATGGATATGGCCAAAAGCAAGAGCAAGCGTAAAAGCCCCAAGCGGCAGATCATCGAATGCGCAGAACAGCATTTCGGCCAGAAGGTGGAGCGGGTGAGCACACCCGGCGGCGAAAGCCGTTCCAGCATGCGGCTCTACCTGCCGGACCGCGTGGTGATCGCGACGCTGCGCCCCAATTTCCGCCGGACCCACCTCGAAGCCTTCGTGCTCGAAAAGCTCAGCGCCCATTGCGCCGATCTGCCCGAATGCCTTGGCGTGGTCGGGAAGATCATGTTCCAGTCCGACGTGGGCAAGCGGCGGCTCAACATGGAAATCGCCGAAGCATCGCCGGAAAGGCGGCTCGACCTGTCGGCCGAAGCGATCGAAAGCATCTTCCGTATTCACGCGGCGGCCCGCAAAACTGAACTGCATACCATGATGCCCCACCTCGGCCTCAACCGGGAATGGGTGATGAACTTCGTGGACGCCATTGATTTCCTTAAGGATCTGGGGGGCGGTATCTCGGACAAGTTCGACAGGGTCGCGGCCTATGAAACCATCGCGACCGAGCCCAGGCAGTTCCTGAAATGGGACTGCCGGTCGGGCAATGCGGCCATCGGCGCGGACGAAAAGCTGCGCTGGTTCGATTTCGAATATGCCGGCATGCGCCACGGGGCGGAGGACGTCGCCTGGCTCATCGGGGATGAGGCATGGCCCGTCGCCCCGCAGAAAATGCTAGACGTGCTCAACGATGCCTTTGATCCGGACTATGGCGTGACGCGGCAGGACTATATGGAGTACCTCTCCGTCTATCTCACCTTTCACTGCGTTCAGCGGCTCAAGCTGATCAGCAAGGAAAGCAAGAAGCGCGGCTGGCTCTCCAAGGAGAAGATCCGCAAGTATGACGATGCGGGCGTGCATCCCGATTTCGCCGCGCAGATGTGCCGCGTGGGGGCCTTCTACTCGGCCCGCTCCCCCATAACAAAGCCGCTGACCCGCAATTTCCTCGCGGCGCTGCACGGGTTCATCCACGTGGGCAAGCAGCAGGCGCAGGCCAGCGTCCGCGATCTCTGACCGTCAGAAGAAGAAGGGGATCGCCGCCGAGCAGATCAGCGACATGCTGAGGTTCAGCGGCATCCCGATGCGCATGAAATCGGTGAACTTGTAGCCCCCCGGCCCGTAGACCAGCGTGTTGGTCTGGTATCCGATGGGTGTCGCGAAGGCACAGGACGCCGCAATCATCACCGCCACCACCAGCGGCCGCGGATCGATCCCCAGCGCCGCGGCAAGGCTGATGGCGATGGGGGTCATGATGACCGCCACGGCGTTATTTGACACGATCTCCGTCAGGATCGTCGTCAACAGGAAGACCGCGAAGATCACCGCGAAGGGCGGCAGGCCCGACAGTGTGGGCGATATGCTGTCCACGATCAGGCTTATGGCCCCCGAATTCTGCAGGGCGGCCCCTACCGCAAGCATCGCGAAGATGAGCGCGAGCAACTGGCCGTCGACAAAGGAGAACGCCTCATCCGCGTCGATGCAGCCGGAGACCAGCACCAGCGCAACCGCGATCACCGCCAGCAGCAGAATGGGCGCCACGTTGAAAGCGGCCAGCGCCACCACACCGAAGAGCGCGGCGATGGCGATGGGTGCGTGACCACGCCGAAACGCCTTGGACGAAGGGTGGGTGACATCCACCAGATCCATATCCGTAGCCAGTCGCTGGATATCGGACATCGCCCCTTCGAGCAGAAGCGTGTCACCCACCTTGACGATCAGCGTATCAAGCTGCTGGCCGATGTTCTGGTTCCGCCGGTGCACCGCCAGCGGATAGACCCCATAGCGCCGCCGCAGCCGCATGCTGCCCAGTGAGCGCCCGACCATGCGGCAGCCCGGCGTGATCAGCACCTCCACCGTGGAGGTTTCGACCGCGGAAAGCTGATCGACCCGGCGCAGTTCCTTGTTGTTCTGCAGCGACAGCAGTTCAGTCATCTGGGTCCGCAGAACCACCCGGTCGCCCACCTCCAGCTTGACCTCGGAGAGGTCGCGGCGCAGCGAATTGTCACCGCGCACCACGTCGATCAGCCGCACCCCGTCACGTTTGAAAAGCTGAACGTCCAATACATCGCGTCCGATCAGGTTCGATTCCGGCGGGATGACGGCTTCGGTGAAGAATTTCATCTTCGACCGGTCCGACAGCATGTTCGCCATGCTGTCCCGCTCCGGCAGCAGCCGATTGGCGAAGAGGCCCATGTAAACAAGGCCCCAGGCACAGACCACGAGGCCGACGGGAAGGATTTCGAAGATGCCGAAAGGCTCAAGCCCCTGCGTACGAGCGACACCGTCCACCAGCAGGTTGGTCGAGGTCCCGATCAGGGTGAGCGAACCGCCCATGATCGCCGCATAGCTGAGCGGGATCAGAAGTTTCGATGCCTTGGTGCCGAGCGTCTGGCTCAACTGGACGACCACGGGGATCATCACCACCACGACCGGCGTGTTGTTCATGATGGCAGAGGCCGCCATCACCGACACGATGACCCCCACGACGGCGGTCTTGGGCTTGGTGCGGGCATAGCGTTCGGCGGTACGAGTCAGCACCTCCAGCGCGCCGGTGCGCACCAATGCCCCCATCACGATGAACATGGACGCGATGGTCCAGGGCGCGGGGTTCGACAGAACGGCCAGCGCATCGTCATAGGGCAGCACGCCCAGCGCCAGCAAGACGGCGGCCCCGGCAATCGCCACGACCTCCGTCGGGAAGGATTCCCGCAGAAAGGCGACAAACATGACGACGACGGTAACGAGCGTGAGCACGCTGCTTTCCATCGGCGAGAGACTGAGCAGATCCATCGGCTGGCGGGCTTTCAAGGCGGTGGCGGACTAGCGGGCAGCATCGCCTATCGGCGTATCCCCCGCAAGCGCGGCTTTAGGCCGCGGCTGCACGAGGTACATGCCCACGAACATTGCCAGAAGCGCCAGCCAGAGCGACGGCGCATAGGCCTCCGCCAGAATGAGCTTCGCCCAGATCAGGCCGAACGCCGTGACGAGGTAGCTGACCTGCACGGCAAAAACGGGCCCCGCCTGCCCCACCAGCCAGACATATCCCGCATAAACGAGAACATGGATCACCGATGATGCCACAAGCGCCCATTGCGCGGTATCAAGCGGCAGACGCGGGTCGATAAACTGGCCCGATACCAGCGCCAGCGGAAGCCCCAGAACCGCCCCCACCAGCGACGCGCCCAGAAGCACCTGCAATGCATCGAGCCCCTCGGTCCCCCAGCGGGCGACGTAATTGCCTTCCACCGCGTAGCAGAGGCCCGAAAGCAGCGCGACACCGACCCAGAAGACCGGCAGGTTCATGGAAAATTCGACCGAGGGCAGCAGGATGATCACCACGCCCAGCAATCCCATCAGCAACCCGGCGAAGCGACGCAGGCTGAAACGGTCCAACCCCAGCGACAGCGCGATGGGAAAGGCGAATATCGGCACCATGCTCAGCAGCAGCGACAGCACGCCGGAGGGCAGATGCACCGCCGCCATGTAGGAGGCGGAGTTGGCCAGCAGCGTGCCCACGATCGCGATCACAAGATAAAGGCGGAGGTGCCGAAGCGTGAACGGCAGAGGTTTGCGCCTGAACGCGCACAAGGGCCCGAGCACCACGACCCCCAGCACCAATTGCCAAAAGATCAGCCCGAAATGACCATAGCCGGTACTGACGGCGATCTTGGTCAGGGGCTGCGTGAGCCCCCAACCCGCGCCGAGCAAGGCAAGCATGAAGGTGAAAAAGGCAATCTGTCGTCTGGTCATGCCCCCGCCCCGCCCGAACCTACCCGGCCAAGGGGCCGCTCTGCTGCAGGCGTCCGCCCTGCCGCACGGGTAGGATGCGCGTCGCTTTGCCGCTGCGGTCATCCGTTTCGACATAGACCCCCGACAATGTCGCCTCTTCGTTGGCGGGGGTGAAACGCTCTTTCGGCATGCCGGTGATGAACCGGCGCAGGGGCTCGGCCTTTTCCATGCCGATGACGGAATGGTAATCGCCGCACATCCCCGCGTCGCTGAGGTATCCCGTCCCGCCCGGCAGGATCATGGCATCGGCGGTCGGTACATGAGTATGGGTGCCGACGACAAGGCTCGCCCGACCGTCGCAGAAATGGCCCGTCGCCATCTTTTCCGACGTGGCTTCGCAATGAATGTCGACGATGACGGCGGCGGCCTGCCCGCCCAAGGGGTGCGCCTTCAGCACCGGCTCCAGCGCCGAAAAGGGATCGTCGAAGGGGCGTTTCATAAAGACCTGCCCCAGCGCCTGCGTGACCAGAACCTTGCGCCCGTTCCGTGCCGTGATCAGCCGCGCACCCTTCCCGGGGGCCGCCTTGCTGAAGTTCAGCGGGCGGATGATGCGGGGTTCCTGTTCGATGAAAGACAGCATGTCCTTCTGATCGAAAGCATGGTCCCCCAGCGTCAGGCAATCGGCGCCTGCGTCCAGCAGGACGCGCGCATGCGCCGCCGAAAGCCCCATGCCGCCGGTCGCGTTCTCGCCGTTCACCACGATGAAATCGAGTTTCCACTCGGTGCGCAACCGATCGAGGTTTTCGGTGATGGCGCGACGTCCCGCGCGCCCCATGACGTCGCCGAGGTAAAGTATTTTCATAATAAATGGGTAGGCGCAGGCCCGCTGGTCCACAAGGGCAAATTGCCCTGACGCGGCGGCTCAGCCCGGTTCGATCACGCCCTGTTCGGTCACGATCAGGTCAAGTGGCTGGTCCGTGGGTTCCAACGGCAAATCGTCGGTTTCCTGGCCCGCAAAGGCGAAACCGATGGCCAGCGTCGGTCGCTTGGCGCGCAGCATCTCAAGCGTGCGATCATAGAAGCCACCCCCGTACCCCAACCGCCCGCCGGTCCGGTTGAACGCCAGAAGCGGTACGATGAGGATCTCTGGCTCCATCTCCGTTTCGGTCTGCGGCACAGCTGCGCCGAAGGTGCCCGCCACCATCGCGGTTTCAGGCGTCCAGCGGGCGAAGACCAGCGGCGCATCCGCCTTGCGGATCACCGGAACGCCGACCGGGCCGTGGGCCGCCGCTTCGGCCATGGCGGGCAGCGGGTCAATCTCTGTCCGGATGGGCATGAACCCCGACAGCGGCACGCCGCGATGCCCGGCGAGCACCTCGCTCAGATAACCGGCCTGCGCGGGCGGGGCCGCATCGAAGAGCGCCTTGCGCCGGGCGAAAGCCGCCTTGCGGGCCTCCGCCTTGATCCGGGCGAGATCGGTCACAGCAGGACGACAGCCGCCAGCCCGAGGAAGGCGAAAAAGCCCACCACATCCGTCACCGTCGTCACGAAGGCGCCCGACGCCAGCGCCGGGTCGATGCCGAACCGTTCGAGCAGGATGGGGATGCCCGTCCCGGCAAGACCGGCCACGACAAGGTTGATCACCATCGCCACGGCAATCACGTAACCCAACCCGGGCGAGCCGAACCAGATGATCCCGACGATGCCCATGACAATGGCAAAGATCAGGCCGTTCACCAGCCCCACCAGACATTCACGCCGGATGACCCGCCAGACGTTGGAACCGGTCAGGTCGCGCGTAGCGATGGCCCGTACCGCCACGGTCAGGCTCTGCGTGCCCGCGTTGCCGCCCATGGAGGCAACGATGGGCATCAACACGGCAAGCGCCACGATCTGTGCAATCGCCGCCTCGAACTGCGAAATCACCAGAGAGGCGGCAATCGCCGTCACGAGGTTCACCGCGAGCCACGGCAGGCGTTGCTTGGTGGTTTCCACCACCCGGTCGGAGAGCGACCCTTCGCCCACACCGGCTAGGCGCAGGATGTCCTCTTCGTGCTCTTCGTCCAGCACCGACATGGCGTCGTCGATGGTGATCACACCGATCAGGCGGCCCTCTTCGTCCACCACGGGGGCGGAAATCAGGTGGTACTGGTTGAAGGCATAGGCGACATCGCCTTCTTCCTGCGTGGCGGGGATCACCTGAAACGTCTCTTCGAGGATATCGGCCAGCTTCGTTTCCCGCCGGGACCGCATCAGCTTGCCCAATGTCACGTTGCCCACCGGGTGCAGGCGCGGATCGACCATGACGATATGGTAGAACTGATCCGGCAGATCCTCTTCTGGCGTGTTGCGCAGATGGTCGATAGCCTCGCCCACGGTCCAATGTTCCGGGGCCATCACGACCTCGCGCTGCATCAGGCGGCCTGCGGAATATTCCGGATAGCTCAGCGATTGCTGTACCGCAGCCCGGTCCGAATCCTCCAGCGCGCCCAGAATGGTCGCCTGCTGGTCGTCTTCCAGATCCTCGATAAGGTCGACGACATCGTCGCTGTCCATGTCCCGGACGGCTTCCGACAGCACCTCGGGGGTGAGGATGGCGATGACTTCCTCGCGGATGGATTCATCCAGTTCCGACAGGATCTCGCCGTCGAATTCGCGATCGTAAAGCCGGATGAGCCGGGTCCGGTCGAATTCGCTGATCTGTTCGAGAAGGTCGGCGATGTCGGCGGCGTGCAGCGGCTCCATCAGCTCCGTCAGCCGGGCCTGATCCTCGATCTCGACGGCATAGAGGATGGAGGCGACCGCCTTGCGATCGAGCGCATAGGCCTCGGCGATCTCGTCTTCCTCGGCGGGCTGCTCCATCACGTCTGCCTGATCTTCCATGAGCGTCCCTCCGTGGTTTCGCGCGACCATATTCAAGCGCCCCAACGGATACAATGGGCGCTTGCGGGCGCTTCGCGATTGTCCCTGCCCGAGCAGCGCAATATGGTGGCGGCATGAACCGAAGCAGCCTTCTTACCGGTCAGGTCCTGCGCTTCACCGGCAACCCGCTGCGGGAGCCGTGGGAAGACGCCGTGCGCGTGGACCGGGACGCCGCCGTCCTTGTCACCGACGGCAAGATCGCGGCGGTCGGACCGGCGGCGGAGCTGCGCGCCCGCGCCCCGGAGGCCCCCGTGACTGCCTATGGCGATGCGCTCATCTGTCCCGGCTTCGTGGACGCGCATGTCCACTACCCGCAGACGGCCATCATCGCGAGCTGGGGCAAGCGGCTGATTGATTGGCTCAATACCTACACCTTCCCCGAGGAGATGCGGCTTGCCGATCCTGTCTATGCGGCGGATATCGCGGCGCGATACCTCGACCTTGCGCTGGACCACGGCACGACCACGATCGCGAGCTTTTGCACCATCCACCCCCACAGCGTCGATGCGGTCTTCGAGGCGGCGGCGGAACGCGGCATGGGGATCGTGGCAGGCAAGACCTGCATGGACCGCAACGCGCCCGATGGCCTGCAGGACGATCCGCAATCGGCCTATGACGACAGCAAGGCCCTGATCGACCGCTGGCACGGGAAAGGCCGGGCGCGCTATGCCATCACGCCGCGGTTCTCGCCCACCTCGACGCCCGCGCAGCTTGACGCACTGGGGCAGCTCTGGGCGGAGCGGCCGGAGTGCCTGATGCAGACCCATCTGAGCGAACAGCTCGACGAAATCGAATGGGTGCGCAGCCTTTACCCCAAGGCGCGGGACTATCTCGATACCTACGAAAAGCACGGTCTGCTGGGGGAGCGCGGGGTCTATGGCCACGCGATACACCTTGAGCCGCGCGAACGGGACCGGCTGCGCGAGGTCGGCGCTGCGGTCGTCCATTGCCCCACGTCCAATACCTTCATCGGATCTGGCCTTTTCGATACCTTCGGGTTGGCCCGCGACGGTATCGGCATCGGCCTTGCGACGGACACGGGCGGCGGCTCATCCTTTTCGATGCTGCGGACGATGGCGGCTGCCTATGAAATCGGTCAGCTGCGCGGTGCCCCGCTGCACGCGGCACAACTCCTTTGGCTGGGAACAGCCGGTTCAGCCCGCGCACTGCATCTGCAGGACAGCCTCGGCACGCTGGCGCCGGGCATGATGGCCGATATCACGGTGCTCGATCTGGCCTCTACCCCCGCCATTGCACAGCGCGCGGCGCAGGCCCGGGATATCTGGGACAGTATCTTTGCCACGATCATGATGGGCGACGACCGGGCGGTGCGGGATGTCTGGGTCGCGGGCACCCGCCGCACAGGCTGATCCCGGAACGATCCCGGTCTAGAGACTTTCGGCCAGCCCTCGGGCCAGACGGTTCGCTTCGCGCGTGGTGGCCTCCATGTCGATTGTCCGGACCTGCCCCATCGATACGATCTGCCTGCCCTCGACGAAAAGATCCCGCACCTGCGTTGGCCCGGCCAGCAGCAAGGCGGCGGGGTCCCATGATCCGGCGCTTTGCACGCCGGAGACATCCCAGACAGCGATGTCCGCCCGCTTTCCGACGGCGATGCGCCCGCAATCCGGGCGGCCCAGCATGTCTGCGCCGCCCCGGGTTGCCAGTTCCAGCGCCTTGCGCGCGCTCATCGCGTCCGCGCCGTGGGCCACCCGCTGCAGCAGCATGGCAAAGCGGGCCTCCGTCATCAGGTTGCCGCTGTCGTTGCTGGCGGAACCATCGACGCCCAGCCCCACGCGAACGCCTGCGTCCAGCATCGCCCGTACCGGCGCGATCCCCGACGCGAGCCTGCAGTTGGAACAGGGGCAATGCGCGACGCCGGTGCCCGTCCGGGCAAAAAGCGCCTGTTCCTGTGCATCGAGCTTGACGCAATGGGCATGCCAGACGTCGGACCCGACCCACCCCAGATCCTCGGCATACTGGCCGGGCCGACAGCCGAACTTTTCCAGCGAATAGGCGACATCCTCGTCGTTCTCTGCCAGATGGGTATGCAGCATCACGCCCTTGTCGCGGGCCAGCAGCGCGCAATCACGCATCAATTCGCGGCTGACCGAGAAGGGCGAACAGGGGGCGATGCCGACCCTGCACATGGAGCCTTCGCCGGGATCGTGGAACGCGTCAATGACACGGATGCAGTCCTCGAGAATGGCGAGCTCGCCTTCCACGAGTGCATCTGGCGGCAGACCGCCATCCTTTTGCCCGATGCTCATGCTGCCCCGGGTGGGATGGAAGCGCAGCCCCACCTCTCGCGCCGCTTCGATCGTATCTTCGAGCCGAATGCCGTTGGGATAGAGGTAAAGGTGATCAGAACTCAGCGAACACCCCGAAAGAGCCAGTTCCGCGAGGCCGACGCGCGCAGAGACATGCGCATGATCCGGTGTCATCCGTGCCCAGACCGGATAGAGCGCGCGCAGCCAGTCGAAAAGCGGCGCGTCCTGCCCTGCGGGCACCGCGCGGGTCAGCGTCTGGAACAAATGATGATGCGTATTGACGAGGCCCGGGGTCACAACGCAACCGCTCGCGTCCACTTCCCGCTCCGCCCGGGGCAGCCCCGCGCCCACGGCGGCGATCTTTCCGTCACGCAGCAGGATGTCGGCGTTTAGAAGTTCCCGCGCGTCGTCGTCCATCGTGAGAATGGATTGCGCGTTCCTGATCAATAGCTCCGGCATCTAAAAGTCCATTAGACCCGTCTCATGATGCTTAGAGAGCCGGTGGAAAACGGGAACAAGAACCGGCAGGTGAAAAAATGATACCGAAGGTTAACGAAAGCGTCAATGCGCGGCCAGCAAATCCAACGCCTGCGCGTGAAGTGCGGGGTTGGCTGCCGCGACGACACGGCCGCCCGCTTCGGCGGGACCGCCCTGCCAATCCGTCACCACGCCCCCCGCTGCCGTGATCACCGCCATCGGGCCCTGAATGTCGTAAGCCTGCAATCCCGCCTCGATCACGAGGTCGATCTGCCCCGCCGCAAGCAAGGCATAGGCGTAGCAATCCATCCCGTATCGCACGAGCCGCACCTGCCCGGCGACGGCGTCGAAACCGGCCCTGTCCTGCGGGGTGCCGACTTCCGGGAAGGTCGTGAACAACACGGCATCGCCGAGGGAGCCTGTGTCGCGCGTCTTCAACATGGCCTCCCCCCGGGGGCCGGACATGCGCGCGATACCCGGGCCACCTTCGAAACGCTCACCGATATAGGGCTGGTCGATCATCCCGTAGAAGGGCGCGCCCCCGGCGTTGACACCAATCAGAACGCCCCATGTGGGTGTCCCGGATACAAAGCCGCGGGTGCCGTCGATCGGATCGAGAACCCAGGTCAGACCGGAACTGCCGGCAGAGGCGCCGTATTCCTCGCCCAGTATCGCATCCTCAGGCCGACGCGCGGCAAGGATATCGCGCATGGCAAGCTCTGCCGCGCGGTCAGCGACGGTCACCGGGTCGTAACCGGATACGAGTTTGGATTCTTGCGCCAGATCACTGCTGCGGAAATGCGGCAGGATCGCTGCGCGGGCGGCATCGGCCATGGCATGGGCCACGGCAGCAATGTCAGGATCGAAATCGTCGGGTGTCACCATGAAGAGCAGGTGCCATTTCGCGCCTGCGAAGGCAATATCCCCCGCATGCGCCTTTGTCTCTTCCGATGTTCGGCCCGCGGTGCAGCGGCCTCTCGCTCAGAAACTTCTCAGAGAAATTATCGTCAGGCCACGTCGCTCAGCACGCGGGCCAGTTCGAACAAACGGCGGCGCTGCTGCTCGGGGATCGCGTAATAGGACCGCACGAGTTCCATCGCTTCCTTGTCGGACATCAGGTCCGCAGGAACGTCATCCGCCCGGCCGGAGCCATCGGATTCGCTGTTCATTCCTTCGAAAAAGAAACCCACGGGCACGGAAAGGGCATCCGCAATGTCCCAGAGGCGGGAGGCGCTGACCCGATTCGCGCCTGTCTCGTACTTCTGGATCTGCTGGAACTTGATCCCTACCAGCTCGGCCAGCTTCTGCTGGGTCATCCCGGTAAGCCAGCGGCGTTGCCGGATCCGTTTACCAACATGAACGTCAACTTTATGTGCCATAATTTTCATAATCCCGATATCTCATGCGCAAGATCCAAATTGCCCGCGCGTACTCGTCCAAAAGACCTAACGTGAAGTAGTGCAACTGGTGGCAGCATACCCCTTAGGGTGTTTCACGCAAAACATATTTACATGAAAATGGTATTGTGTCGACTGCCACGGGACAACTTAAGGTAATGGAAACCGCGAAAAGTGGCCGAAAAGTGCCGTCCACTTAAAGCATTTTAAATTGCACCGTCTCAATGCATTGGCATCCCAACTCACCTCTTAAACAGGCAGGAGATCGGCCCCACAGGCAATCACCCCCAGATTGTACGCTCCCGTACTGATTGCGTCGTATAGAAAGAGGCCAGCTGCCGATTGCGCGTGCCATTGAAGAACCAAGGGCAACGCCACCGCACAACCGTAGGCGAGTGCTCATGAATACCCTTGAAATCGCGCCCCCTTGACACGATATTCGGTTCAACCGTGTGGCGGAGGGTTTTCGCCATCTCACTTACTACCTGGAGGTCAACAAAACATGGCTGACGTGAATACAATCCGGTCACAAACCGGAACGCGCGCCGCCGCTATAGACGAAGGTCTGCGCGCACATATGAACAAGGTGTACGGGACCATGTCGATCGGCATGCTCATCACCTTTGCAGCCGCTTGGGCGATTTCCGGCCTCGCCGTGACCACCGACCCGGCGGCAGGCGTCGCCCAGATGGGCACGGATAAATACCTGACCCAGTTCGGCTACACGCTTTATGCTTCGCCCCTGAAATGGGTCGTCATGTTCGCGCCCCTCGCCTTCGTCTTCGGCTTCGGCGCGATGATCAACAAAATGTCCGCCGCGACGGCGCAGCTGGTGTTCTACACCTTTGCCGCTGTCATGGGCATTTCCATCAGCTCCATCTTCCTCGTCTTCACCGGCTATTCCATCGCACAGGTGTTCCTGATCACGGCAATCGCCTTTGCGGGTCTGTCGCTCTGGGGCTACACGACGAAGAAGGACATCTCCGGCTGGGGCAGCTTCCTGATCATGGGTGTGATCGGCCTCATCGTGGCGTCCATCGTCAACATCTTCCTCGCCTCTTCGGCGCTGATGTTCGCGATCTCGGCGCTGGGTGTGCTGATCTTCGCAGGGCTCACAGCCTATGACACGCAGAAGATCAAGACCGAGTACCTGGCCCATGCGCATCACGGCGACAGCGAGTGGCTGGGCAAGGCCGCCATCATGGGCGCGCTGAGCCTCTACCTCGACTTCATCAACATGTTCATGATGTTGCTGCAACTCTTCGGCAATCGAGAATAAGGCACAGCGCCTTTGAGTAAAACGGGCCGGTCCTTCGGGGCCGGCCTTTTTCTTTGCCGTGTGTCAGGTGGCGAGCGTTTCGAACATGCGGCCCACGCCGGACGTCACCAGCATGGCGACGAGACCCCAGAAGATGACACGCCGCAGCGACGGAAGCACAGGTGTACCGCCCAGTTTCGCGCTACACGCCCCGAGGAGCGCGAGCGCCAGCACCGCCACGCCGGCGATGCCCCCCCAGGTGAAACCAGCGGGCGCAAGTGCCGCGCCCAGCAGTGGCAGGCCGCCCCCCACCGCGAAAGCCAGCGCGGATGCCCCCGCAGCAAGCGC
>NZ_LWEX01000446.1 GCF_001634885.1 Sulfitobacter sp. HI0040
CCGCTGCTGCTATTGCACGGCTTTCCCCAGACCCACGCCATGTGGCACGCCACGGCCCCCCTGCTGGCGGAACGCTTTACCGTCATCACAGCGGACCTGCGCGGCTATGGCGACAGCGAAGCGCCCGAGGGCGCGGCGGAATACAGTTTTCGCGAGATGGCGGCGGATCAGGCGGCGCTCAAGCGGACGCTCGGCTTTGATCGCTTTCATCTCGTGGGGCATGACCGGGGGGCCAGAACGGCGCACCGGCTAGCGCTGGACCATGCAGCAGCGGTAGAGACCATGAC
>NZ_LWEX01000447.1 GCF_001634885.1 Sulfitobacter sp. HI0040
GTTAATACACTCGCCAATGGCTCTATGGCCGAAACCGGGTTCGATGTGGGGCTGACCTTCGGCAATGCCGTCGACAGTTCCGAAGGTTTCAACAAGGTGGTCAATTTCACCGTCTGGTCCGACGATGGTCCGCTGTCCTTCGATGATATCGAACTGTCGGGGATGAAGCTGGTCGTCAACTCCGATGATGGTCGGGGGAGTTGCTGAGCGTGACAGGCAGCGACGATCCCGAGATGATGATCGACGACGGCTCCGACGATGAAGATGGGGCACGGGCCATGATGGCGCTGATGAATGTCCCTCCGGAAGAGGCGAAGGTGCCTGAAGACATCCAGGACGATCTCGAGGAAGGCTTCTGGGTCTGGTAATCCAACCGGGATCGAAATGAATATGGCGCGCCCTGCGGGGCGCGCCTTTTTTGTTGGGGCGTTCAGCTTTTGCCGTCGGTTGCGCGGGCGGCATCCGCCGGGGATTGAGTATTTGAGTAAGGGTGAAGGCGTGGGCGATCAGCCCCGGCTACGGTACCACGCCACGAAGGGCAGGGCGGCGAGGTACATGCTGACCCCGTAGAAGGCGGAGGGCAGGGCCATGGTGCTGAAGCCCTCGCTCTGCCCGGTGATGAGCGCGGCAAGGGTGATGCCCAGCGTGGCGTTCTGGATCCCCGTTTCGATGGAGATCGTCTTGCGTTCCGCCCAAGGCAGGGCGAAGCCCGTGGCCAGCAGAAGCCCGATCAGCAGAAGCGCCAGCATCAGCGTCGCCATGGCGGGGCCGAGGGTCGCGATATTCGCCACGAAGACGGACCAGTTCCCCACAAGTGCCGCCAGCACGATCACCACGAACAGGAGCAGCGCTATCAGGTTGAGGCCCGGTTCGATGCGGTCGGCCGCGTTCGGGGCGAGCCGGCGGAAGAGAACGCCCAGTGCCACGGGCAGCGTGGTGATGAGGAACATGGCGAAGGCCAGCGCGGCGACGGAAACCTCCGGGCCCGCGTCGCCCATCAGGTGCCGCACGGACCATGCCGCCAGCACCGGCACTGTCAGGATGCTCAACAGCGAGACGACGGCCGTCAGCGAGACCGAAAGCGCCACGTCGCCGCGCGCCAGTTTCGACAGCATGTTCGAGGTCACGCCGCCGGGGCAGAAGGACAGCAGCATGATGCCGACGGCGAGTTCCCCTCTGATATCGAAAAGGAATATCACCGCGAGCGTTGCCGCGGGCACCAGTGCGACCTGCGACAGCGCGCCGATGGCGAAGGCCCGGGGGCGGGCGGCGACACGGGTAAAATCGCCGAAGGTCAGCCCGAGGCCGAGCGACAGCATGATGATCGCCAGCGACAGCGGCAGTATGACGTTGATGAGCAAATCCATGGGGTCCCTCCGGCTTTTTGCGCCGACGCTAGGCGCTGACCGCCGCCCGGGCAAGCGCCGCCATGGCCGGACGGGGGCGCGCTACGTAAGGTCAGAGCGGCCAGAACAGGAGGATCGCCGGGATCGAGACAGCCACCACGATGATTTCCAGTGGCAGGCCCATGCGCCAGTAATCCCCGAAGGAATAGCCGCCGGGGCCGAGGATCAGCGTGTTGTTCTTGTGCCCGATCGGGGTGAGGAAAGCCGAGGAGGCGGCCACCGCCACCGCCATGAGAAAGGGGTCGGGCGACACACCGAGCGTCTGCGCCATCTGGATCCCCACGGGGGCGGCGACGATGGTGGTGGCGGTATTGTTGAGCACATCCGACAGCGTCATCGTGACGATCATCAGAACGGTCAGCACGATCCATGCCGGGAAACCCTCCGTCAGGCCCACGAGCGCCCCGGCGATGAGCTCGGTGCCGCCGGAGGCCTCCAGCGCCGCGCCGAGCGGTATCATGGAACCCAGCAGAACCACCACAGGCCATTCGATATGGCTGTAGAGTTCCGAAAGCGGAACGATGCGGGTCAGCACATAGGCCACCACCACCAGCCCAAGGGCGATGGGCAGGTAGATGAGGCCCAGCGATGCCGCGGCGACGGCGGCGCCGAAGAGGCCGATGGCGAGCCAGACCTTGCCATTGTCCGTGACCGCAAGGCCACGGTCGGCCAGCGGCAGCACGCCCAGCCAGTCCGTCACATGGGCGGCGGTGTCCCGCGGTACGAGCAGCAGCAGGATGTCACCCGCCTTCAGCTGTGTCTTGCGCAGCTGCGAGGTGATCTTGCGCCCCTGCCGGGAAATGCCCAGCAGCACCGTCCGCTGGCGCCAGGTGAGGCCGATGGCCTGTGCCGTGCGCCCGTTCATCCGCGAATCCGACGGAACGACAACCTCTATGATCTCGACCCCTTCGCCATCGGCGTTCAGCCGTTCTTCGCGCGCGGCGTCCGCCACGTGCAGGTCCAGCGTGCTGCGGAATTCATCCAGCGCTTCGGGCGTGGCTTCGATCACCAGCGCATCGTTCGCGGCGAGCTTGACGGTACGCGACTGACCGTATCGGCGTTTGCCGTCACGGATCAGCCCGAGGATCGCGACATCGGATTTCTCGGCCGTCTCGTAGAGGTCGAGCACGCGTTTGCCGATCTGCTTGCTGTCTTCGGGCACTGTCAGTTCCGCGATATAGGGGGCGATATCCTCGGCCTGCAGGGTGGCGTCGGCCCGGTCGGGGATCAGCCGCCAGCCGATCAGCGCCACGAAGGCAAGGCCCGCGATGGCCGCGACACCGCCGACCGGGGCGAAATCGAACATGCGGAAGGGGGCGCCCAGCGCGTCTTCGCGGATCGAGGCGATGATGATGTTGGGCGGCGTGCCGATCAGCGTGACCATGCCGCCGAGGATCGTCGCAAAGCTGAGCGGCATGAGGCTGAGGCCGGGCATCCGCCCCGCCTTGCGCGCTGTCTGGATGTCCACCGGCATCAAGAGGGCAAGTGCTGCCACGTTGTTCATGAAAGCCGAAAGCACACCGCCGATGGCACCCATCAGCGCGATATGCCGCCCTAACCCGCGTGAAGCATCGACGAGCGTGCGGGTGATCAGCAGCACCGCCCCCGACCGAACGAGTCCGGCTGAGACGACGAGCACCAGCGCCACCACCAGCGTTGCGGGGTGGCCGAACCCGTCGAAGGCGTTCTCGCTGGGCACGACACCCAGCACCACGCCGGCCATGAGCGCGGCAAAGGCCACGAGGTCATAGCGGAACCGCCCCCAGAGCAGCAGGGCGAAGACAGCACCGAAAAGGACGAAGAGGATGATCTGATCTGTAGTCATGCTTTCCCATACGGCGGGGCGCGGGTGGGGTCACGCGACAAATGCGCGGGGCGCGCGCGCAGGAAAAGCTATGCTAAATAAATCACGCGTGATATGATAACGCGTGATCCAATTGGCCGTGGCCCGGCGGATCGCAGGAACGGACGATCCGGGCGCGGGTGAATGCGACCCGCGGATCGGACCGCAACAGCCGCCCCGCCCGGGCGGTGCAACCGGGGCGCGGGGAGGCGCCCTCGATCAGGGGAGGAAACCATGACGAAGACGATTACCGACATCCCGGCAGAAGCGCCCTATGACGCGAATGACGACAGCCTTTATGCCCGGTTGGGCGGGCTTTACGGCATTTCAGCCGCCGTCGACAATCTGGTCGACCGGCTTTACGTCAACCAGTTCGGCAACTCGAACCCGAAGGTGGCCGAGTTCCACGAACAGCAGGGCCATGCGGGGTTCAAGTTTCTCGTGACGGCGTGGTCGATACAGGAAACCGGTGGGCCGGCGATCTATCCGGGCCGTGACATGCGCGAAAGCCACGCTCATCTCAGCGTCACCGCGCGTGAATTCGACATGGTCCGGACAGAGATCAAGACGAGTCTTTACCAATTGAACGTGCCCGAGCGTGAGTTTGACGAGTTCATGGCGATCATTGACAGCTACGAAGACATGGTCGTCTCCAAGTAAATTGTAAAAGGTATTAACAGGGCCTTCCGCCCCGTCCGTTCGCGGGCGGGGCACATCTTTGTCCGCAGCGCGCCCCGGCTTATGCCCCGTCGTCTTGCCCTTGCAGCCGCCAGCACCTATAGACCCGCGTAACTCCACACTGCACAGAGAGACGTCATGGCCGGCCATTCCAAATGGGCAAACATCCAGCATCGCAAGGGGCGTCAGGACGCCGTCCGCGCCAAGCTGTTTTCCAAGCTGAGCAAGGAAATCACCGTGGCCGCGAAGATGGGCGACCCGGATCCCGAAAAGAACCCCCGCCTGCGGCTCGCGGTCAAGGAAGCCAAGGGGCAGTCCATGCCCAAGGACAACATCGACCGCGCCATCAAGAAAAGCCAGGCGGGCGAGGGCGATGATTATGAAGAAATCCGCTACGAGGGCTACGGACCCAACGGCGTGGCGGTCATCGTCGAGGCGATGACCGACAACCGCAACCGCACCGCGTCAAACGTGCGCTCCACCTTTACCAAGAACGGCGGCAATCTGGGTGAAACCGGCTCGGTCGGCTTCATGTTCGACCGCAAGGGAGAGATCGAGTACCCCGCCGATGCCGGTGATGCGGATACCGTCATGCTGGCCGCGATAGAGGCGGGCGCGGAGGATGTCGAAAGCAGCGAAGACGGCCATGTCATCTGGTGCGCGGATACCGACCTCAACGAGGTGGCGACAGCGCTCGAAACCGAGTTGGGAGAGAGCACGTCCACCAAGCTGGTGTGGAAGCCGACGACCACCACGGAAATGGATCTCGACGGTATGGAAAAGCTGATGAAGCTGATCGATGCGCTGGAAGATGACGACGATGTTCAGCGCGTCACCACCAATTTCGAGGCCTCTGACGAGGTCATGGCCCAGCTCTGAAGAAATGTGCAGGCGCCTCAAATAATGAGGCGCCGCCTGTTCAGCCGTTAAGGCGCCGCAGTTTCGGAAAAGCGAAAATCGGCAGATGCCATCCGCGCGCCGGTTTCGCTTCTGCCGGGGAAAGACGCGCCAGCAGGCGTTTGACGGCGTTGAGCCGCTGCCGGGCCTCCGGCTTGCCCGCTTCGGCCTGCAGGTTCAAGATTTTCTGCTGTGTCTGCAAGGCGTCTGCGATCACGCTCAATTCGGTCTGGCTGATTTCCAGCTTCTTGGTCTCGGGTTTCATTCAAATCGTCCTGTAGTGAGGCGCTTCACATAGGGTGCCGATCTGCGGTCTTCCAGTGCTGATTGCGCTTCCGATACGTTAATGTCGGAACTGTGAAAGAAGGCGGCGTACCTCGCGCTGGCGCTCACCTTCCGATTGCGCCCTCGGGGCCGAAGCTTTACCCAAACGCAAAGCCCTGCAGTCGACGTTTTCGGAGAAGAATCAAAGATGTCCGCCTCTTTCCTCGCCGGTTTCGCGCTGTCGCTGACCCTCATCCTCGCCATCGGGGCGCAGAATGCCTTCGTGCTGCGGCAGGGGTTGCGGCGGGAACATCTGTTCTGGGTCTGCCTGACCTGCGCCGCTTCCGACGCGGTGCTGATCGCGGCAGGCGTCGCGGGGTTCGGGGCGCTGGCCGAGGCGGTGCCATGGTTCGAAACCGCGATGCGGTTGGGCGGCGCGGCGTTCCTGATCTGGTATGGCTACCGGAATGCCCGCTCCGCCTGGATCGGGGGCGAGGTGCTGACCGCCGATACGACGGGGGGAACATCGCTGCGACGCGCAATCCTCACGCTACTGGCGCTGACATGGCTCAATCCGCATGTCTATCTGGATACGGTCGTGCTGCTGGGGTCGATCTCAGCGCAATATCCCGACAGGTTGGCGTTCGGGGTGGGGGCGGTACTGGCAAGCTTCGCCTTCTTCTTCGCGCTGGGCTATGGCGCGCGGCTGCTGTCGCCGCTTTTCGCGCGCCCCGTCAGCTGGCGCGTGCTCGATGCGCTGATCGCCCTGACCATGGGGGCCATCGCGGCGAAACTTCTGCTGATGTGACCTTGCCCTTGCCGGGGCTTTGCGAAATGGTCCGGCCATGACGACAGCGCTGCCCCATCGCCCGGTACAGGGTATCTTCTGGATGCTGGTGACCGGGGTCTGCTTTATCGCGGTCACGGCACTGGTCAAATACATGGGGCCGCGCCTCCCGGCGGCGGAGGCGGCGTTCCTGCGCTATGCCATGGGGCTGGTGTTTCTGCTGCCCGCCATCGGCAGCCTGAGGACCGCGGGCCTCAGCCGGCGGCAATGGGGCCTCTTCTCCCTGCGCGGCTTTTTTCATTCCCTGGGCGTGATCCTGTGGTTCTTCGCGATGACGCGCATTCCCATCGCGGAAGTCACCGCGATGAACTACCTCGCGCCCATCTACGTAACCCTCGGCGCCGCCGTGTTTCTGGGTGAAAAGCTGGCCGCGCGGCGGATCGCGGCGGTCTGCATGGGGCTTTTGGGGGCGGCGATCATCCTGCGCCCTGGTTTTCGGGAAGTCAGCATGGGGCATCTGGCGATGCTGCTTGCTGCCGTGGTCTTCGCCGGATCCTACCTCTTGGCGAAGGTGCTCGCGGATGAGGTGAAGCCCGCCGTAATTGTGGCGCTCCTGTCGGTTTTCGTGACGCTGGGCCTTGCCCCTTTCGCCGCGCCTGTATGGATTGCCCCCACGGTGACCGAAATCTTCATCCTCGCGGCAGTGGCCTTCTTTGCCACCGCGGGGCATTTCACCATGACGCTTGCCTTCGCGGCCGCACCGGTCACGGTGACCCAGCCCGTGACCTTCCTTCAGCTGCTCTGGGCGACGCTGTTGGGCGCGGTCGCCTTTGCCGAACCCGTCGATATCTGGGTGGTGCTGGGTGGGACCGTGATCCTAGCCTCTGTCACCTTCATCACATGGCGCGAAGCCATGCTGAACCGCCAGATCACCCCGCCGAGCCACGCCACGAAGGTCTGAGAGTTTCTTGATTGACGGGTCAATAAATGACCTAGTATCCTGAGGAGACCACAGCCGAAGGATCGAATCCCACATGCCGAAGGTCGGAATGGAACCCATTCGCCGGTCCGCGCTGGTCAAGGCGACCATCGCGGAAATCGGTGCGGCCCATTCGCTTGACGTGACCGTGGGACAGATCGCGCGCCGGGCCGGGATGTCCACGGCGCTGGCGCATCACTACTTCGGCGGCAAGGACCAGATCTTCCTCGCGGCCATGCGCCACATCCTGTCTGAATACGGGGCAGAGGTCCGCAGCCGCCTGAAAAAGGCGACCACCCCGCGCGACCGTGCGGCCGCGATCATTGAGGCGAGCTTCGATGAAACCTTTTTCGCCCCCGCCACGGTGAACGCATGGATGACGCTCTATGCCGCCTCGCGCACCAGTGATGAAACAAGGCGCCTGTTGCGGTGCTATCAACGGCGGCTGCGGTCCAACCTGACCCATTCGCTGCGCCCCATCAGCGATCAGCCCGAAGCGGATGCCGAAACGCTGGCCGCCCTGATCGACGGTCTTTACCTGCGCGCGGCCCTGTCCAATCGCGGCAGCGCAAAGGCTGCCTTGCAAAGTGCGCTGTCGACGCTTGATCTGTTGCTGAAGGCCCCCCGATGACCCGTCCGAATATCCTGATCCTGATGGTGGATCAGCTGAACGGCACCCTTTTTCCCGACGGGCCCGCCGATTGGCTGCATACGCCGAACCTGCGGGCGCTGGCCGAACGCTCCACCCGGTTCCGTAACGCCTATACCGCTTCGCCGCTCTGCGCGCCGGGGCGGGCGGCGTTCATGTCGGGGCAATTGCCTTCGGCCACCGGGGTCTATGACAACGCGGCGGAATTTGCCTCCTCCATCCCGACCTATGCCCATCACCTGCGCCGGGCGGGCTATCACACCTGCCTGTCGGGCAAGATGCATTTCGTCGGCCCCGATCAGCTTCATGGCTTCGAAGAGCGGCTGACCACCGACATCTACCCGGCCGATTTCGGCTGGACGCCGGATTACCGCAAGCCGGGCGAACGGATCGACTGGTGGTATCACAACATGGGGTCGGTCACCGGGTCGGGCGTGGCCGAGATTTCCAACCAGATGGATTACGACGATGAGGTCGCCTACCAGGCCAATCGCAAGATCTACGATCTGGCCCGCACGGCGGATGACCGGCCCTGGTGCCTGACCGTCAGCTTCACCCATCCGCATGATCCTTACGTGGCGCGGCGCAAATACTGGGACCTTTACGAGGGCTGCGAACATCTGCACCCGCAGGTGCCGGCCATCCCCTACGAAGACCAGGATCCCCATTCGCAACGGATCTTCGACGCGAACGACTGGCGCAGCTTCGACATCACACGAGAGGATATCGAACGGTCGCGCCGGGCCTATTTCGCCAATCTGTCCTATCTCGACGACAAGATCGGCGAATTGCTGCAAACGATGGAAGACACCCGGCAGGAAGCTATCGTCGTCTTCGTGTCGGACCACGGCGACATGCTGGGCGAACGCGGCCTGTGGTTCAAGATGTCCTTCTACGAAGGCTCGTCCCGCGTACCGCTGATGATCGCCGCCCCGCAGATGGAACCGGGGCTGCAGACCACAGCCGTCAGCACCATCGATCTTTGCCCGACGCTCTGCGAACTGGCGGGCGTTTCCATGGCGGAGGTCGCGGAATGGACCACGGGCACCTCGCTGGTGCCCATGGGGCAGGGGCAGGAACGGACCGAACCCGTGGCGATGGAATACGCCGCCGAAGCCTCCTATGCGCCCATGGTGTCGCTGCGCTACGGCAAATGGAAGTTCAACCGCTGCGCGCTCGACCCCGATCAGCTTTTCGATCTGGAGGCCGATCCGCATGAGCTGACCAACCTCGCCGAACATCCCGACCATCAGGGCACGCGCCAGACCCTGCGCGCCAAGTCCGAAGCACGCTGGGATCTCGATGCCTTCGATGCGGATGTGCGCAAGTCCCAGGCCCGCCGCTGGGTCGTCTACGAGGCCCTGCGCCAGGGCGGCTACTATCCGTGGGACCACCAGCCGCTGCGCCTCGCGTCCGAACAATACATGCGCAACCACATGGATCTGAACGTGCTGGAGGAAAGCAGGCGCTTCCCTCGCGGCGAATGATCCCTTCACCCTTTTGAAAATACTCCCGCCGGAGGCAGAAAGTTTTCCATGCCCTACGATACGCAACCCAAAGCCAGCCATTTCATCGACGGAGCCTATGTCGAGGATACCGAAGGCACGCCGATCGATGTGATCTATTCCGCGACCGGCGAAAAGATCGCGCAGGTCCATGCGGCCACGCCCGCCATCGTCGAACAGGCGATTGCTGCCGCGAAACGCGCCCAGCCCGAATGGGCCGCCATGTCGGGGACGGAGCGGGGCCGCATCCTGCGCCGCGCCGCGGATATCCTGCGGGAACGCAACCATGACCTGTCGGTGCTGGAAACCTACGACACCGGCAAACCCTATCAGGAAACATCCGTCGCCGATGCCACCAGCGGGGCGGATGCGCTCGAATATTTCGGCGGCATGGCCGCCACGCTCACGGGCGAGCATATCCAATTGGGTGAAAACTGGGTCTATACCCGGCGCGAACCCCTTGGCGTCTGCGTCGGCATCGGCGCATGGAATTATCCGACCCAGATCGCCTGCTGGAAAGGGGCGCCCGCGCTGGCCTGTGGCAATGCGATGATCTTCAAACCGTCCGAGACGACGCCGCTGAGCGCGCTCAAGGTGGCGGAGATCCTGCATGAGGCAGGTCTTCCGGCAGGGCTCTACAACGTGGTGCAGGGCATGGGCGAAGTAGGCTCCGCGCTGGTGACGGACCCGCGCGTGGACAAGGTGTCGCTGACCGGGTCGGTGCCCACGGGGCGCAAGGTCTATGCCGCCGCCGCCGAGGGGATCAAACATGTCACGATGGAACTTGGCGGCAAATCCCCCCTGATCGTCTTCGAAGACGCGGATATCGAAAATGCCATCGGCGGCGCGATCCTCGGTAACTTCTACAGTTCCGGTCAGGTCTGCTCCAACGGCACACGGGTCTTCGTGCATCGCGACATCAAGGAAAAGTTCCTGAGCCGTCTGGCGGAACGGCTGGACAAGGCGGTGATCGGGGATCCGATGGATCCCGATACCAGCTTCGGCCCGATGGTGTCCGAGCGGCAGATGCAGATCGCGCTCGACTACGTCGAAAAGGGCAAGGCCGAAGGCGCGCGGCTGGCCTATGGCGGGGCGCGGATCGACCGGGACGGGTTCTACATGCAGCCCACCGTTTTTGCCGATGTCACCGATGACATGGTCATCGCACGCGAAGAGATCTTCGGCCCCGTCATGGCGGTGCTCGATTTCGAGGACGAAGAAGAGGTGATCGCGCGCGCCAACGATACCGAATTCGGCCTCGCGGCGGGGGTCTTCACCAATGATCTGACGCGCGCGCACAGGGTCGCCGCGCGGTTCGAGGCGGGGACCTGCTACATCAACACCTATAACGACGCCCCGGTCGAGGCGCCATTCGGTGGCTCCAAGAATTCCGGTGTGGGTCGGGAAAACTCGAAGGCGGCGATCGAACATTATTCGCAGCTGAAGTCCGTCTTCGTGCGGATGGACGATGTCGAGGCACCGTTTTGATCCCCTGGCACTGGTCCATGGCCCCTGCGAAACAGATTCAAGAACGACCTGAAAGTAACTGAGATGAATGCGGAATTTGTTATCGTCGGCGCGGGGAGCGCTGGCTGTGCCATCGCCTATAGACTGGCCGAGGCCGGGCGGTCCGTCATCGTCATCGAACATGGGGGAACCGACATGGGCCCCTTCATCCAGATGCCCGCCGCGCTCAGCTACCCGATGAACATGCGCCGCTATGACTGGGGCTACAAGTCGGAGCCGGAGCCGAACCTCGGCAACCGTCAACTGGTCTGCCCGCGCGGCAAGGTCATTGGCGGGTCGTCGTCGATCAACGGCATGGTCTACGTGCGCGGCCATGCGAAGGATTTCGACCACTGGGAAGAGCAGGGCGCGCAGGGCTGGGCCTTTGCCGATGTACTGCCCTATTACAAGCGGATGGAGACATGGCACGACGGCGGCCATGGCGGCGACCCGGCGTGGCGCGGCACCGACGGGCCGCTGCACGTCAGCCGTGGCCCGCGGCAGAATCCGCTGTTCGATGCCTTCGTGCAGGCCGGAAGCCAGGCCGGTTACGAGGTGACGGAGGATTACAACGGTCAGAAACAGGAAGGCTTCGGCCCGATGGAACAGACCGTCTGGAACGGGCGGCGCTGGTCGGCGGCCAATGCCTATCTGCGGCCCGCGCAGCGCAGCGGCAACGTCAAGGTCATCCGCGCGCTGGCCCGCCGGGTGGTGATCGAGGACGGGCGCGCCACCGGTGTGGAGGTGTCCCGCGGTGGCGCGGTGGAGGTCATCCGGGCCGAGCGCGAAGTGGTGCTGGCGGCCTCGTCCATCAACTCGCCCAAGCTGCTCATGCTGTCGGGCATCGGTCCGGCGGCGCAGCTGGCGGAACACGGGATCGACGTGGTGGCCGACCGCCCCGGCGTGGGGGAGAACCTGCAAGACCATCTGGAGGTCTATATCCAGATGGCGGCCAGCCAGCCGATCACGCTCTACAAGCATTGGAACCTATTGTCGAAAGCCGTGATCGGCGCGCAATGGCTGTTCTTCAAGCGGGGCATGGGCGCGTCGAACCAGTTCGAGAGCGCGGCCTTCATCCGCTCGAAGCCCGGCGTGGAATATCCTGATATTCAATATCATTTCCTGCCGATCGCCGTGCGCTACGACGGGCAGGCCGCAGCCGAGGGCCATGGTTTCCAAGCCCATACCGGTCCGATGCGTTCCAAGTCGCGCGGCAATGTCACGCTGCGGTCCGCCGACCCGCTGGCCGATCCCCGCATCCGGTTCAACTACATGTCCCACCCCGATGACTGGGATGAATTCCGCACCTGCATCCGGCTGACCCGCGAGATCTTCGAGCAGGAGGCGTTCAAGCCTTTCGTGAAGCACGAGATCCAGCCCGGGGCGCATCTGCAATCGGATGATGAGATTGACAGCTTCATTCGCGAACACGCCGAAAGCGCCTATCACCCCTGTGGCACCTGCCGGATGGGCCGCGCGGATGATCCCGACGCCGTGGTGGACCCGGAGGCCCGGGTCATCGGTGTGGAGGGCTTGCGGGTGGCCGACAGCTCGATTTTCCCCCGCATCACCAATGGCAATCTCAATGCGCCATCGATCATGGTGGGCGAAAAGGTGAGCGATCATCTGCTCGGCAAGACGCCCTTGCCGCGGTCCAACGAGGAACCCTGGATGCATCCGAACTGGCAGGTGGCACAGCGCTAGGCGGCGTGTCCTCATCTTTTGTTAACCTTCGTTAACATTTTGCGTTGCCGCCTTTCCGGCGGCGGCGCATACTGCCTGTATGGGTGTCAGTTTATCACGGATTATTTCCGTATTATCAGTATCTTGGATACCGTTCTTCGCCCTTGCACAGCAGGGCGGAGTTCTGACCGGACCGGCGCGCGTTCTGGATGGCGATACCTTCGTCATCACCGATGTCCGCGTCCGCTCGCACGGGATCGACGCCCCCGAAAAGGATCAGCCCTGCACCACGCCCTCCGGCGCCACGCTGCAATGTGGCGCGGAAGTTACCCGCGAAGTGACGCGCCGCTATCAGGGGCAGATGCTGCGCTGCGAGGTGATCGAGCAGGACCGCTATGGCCGCAGCGTTGCCAAGTGCTATGACACCGATGGGGTGGATGTTGGGCGGACGCTCGTGCGGGACGGTCTTGCCTATGCCTTCCGCCGCTATTCCATGGACTACGATCTCGACGAAAAGGCCGCCTTTGTCGCGGGTGTCGGCCTGCACGGGGTGACGGCGGACCGGCCAGCGGCCTTCCGCCGCGCCGCGCGGGCAGAGGCAAAGCCTGTCCCGGCCCCGCCCGCCGGGGGGTGCGTGATCAAGGGCAACATCAACGGCAAGGGCGAACGTATCTACCATGTCCCGGGTCAGCGCGATTACGACAGGACCGCGATCAACACCGCAAAGGGCGAACGGTGGTTCTGCGATGCGGCCGCTGCGCGGGCGGCGGGCTGGCGCGCGGCGCGGCGCTGATCACTCCACTCGGTAGGGCAGCGTGTCGCGCCGGTTCGGATCGACCACGAGACGCCGCTCCAGCGGCGGGACGGAGCGTTGGTGGCAATCGCGCCGCTCGCAGATGCGGCAGGATATGCCGATGGGCTCAAAAGCTCCGTCGCGGCGCAGGTCCAGCCCGTCCGCATAGACCAGCGCACCCGCATGGCGCACCTCGCATCCCAGCGAGATGGCATAGCGCCGCACCGGCGCCCCGAAGCGGCCCGCGGGCTTCGTCACATCCCGCGCCAGGCTGATGTAGCGCACGCCATCGGGCGTTTCCGCCAGTTGCCGCAGGAAGCGGCCCGGGATTTCAAAGGCCCGGTGCACGTTCCACAGCGGGCAGGCGCCGCCGAAGCGCGCGAATTGAAGACGGGTCGCTGAATGGCGCTTGGTGATCGTGCCCGCCTGATCCACACGCACGAAGAAAAAGGGGATACCCTTGGCCCCCGGGCGCTGCAGCGTCGAAAGCCGGTGGGCGACCTGTTCGATGGAGGCGCCGAAATGGCTGCCCAGCACCTCCAGATCGTGGCGGCAGGCCCGCGCCTTTTCCAGAAACGCGCCATAGGGCAGCAGCGCCGCCCCGGCGAAATAATTGGCGAGGCCGATTTTCGCGATGTCCCGCGCCTCGGGGCTGTGAAAACGGGCTAGGTCCAGCGTTGCCTCGATCAGGTCGTTCTGCCGGGTCAGCGCCAGTTGCAGCAGGATCTGGAAGGTCTGGGAATCCGCCGGTGCGGTGCGCGATATGTGCAGCCTGCGGCTGTCGGGATCGAAATGGCGCAGCGTATCGGCATCTGTGAAAACGGTGGAAATGCCCGCTTGCTCCAGCGCGGCCACGGCCCGCTCGCGGATCGTGCCGCTTTGCGCATCGCGGGCGGCAAACCGTTCCGCCGCGCGGTCCACCGCGTCGATGTAATTGTCGCAATAGTGGAAGAAATCGCGCACCTCTTCCCATGGGCTGGGGGACACGCGGGCATCTTCGCGCCCCAGTGCTTCGTCCAGCGAGGCGAGGCGCTCGTGGGTCTGGCGGTACTGCTGGTGCAGCGCCAGCATGGCCCGGGCCAGCGCCGGCGCGTTGGAGGCCGCAAGCCGCACATCCGCCATGGGGGGCATCTGGCCCGCGAAGACCGGATCGGAGAGCACTTCGCGCAGGTCGCTGGCCAACCGCTCGCTGTCGCCCGAAGACAGTTCGGTCACGTCGAGCCCGAATTCGGAGGCAAGCGCCAGCACCACCGTCGTGCTGACGGGGCGGTTGTTGTTCTCCATCTGGTTCAGATAGGGCAGGGAAACGCCGAGCCGGGCGGCGAAATCCTTTTGCGTCAGATCGAGCCGCACGCGCAATTCGCGCAGCTTTGCCCCGGCGTAGAGCTTTTGCGTCGCCATGCTGTTCCGGCCTTTGCAGATTTGCAGTCAGGCGAACCTAGCTTTGCAAAACCCGGGGCGCAAGCCGGACCGGTCAGGCTGGGGGAGAGGATCAGATCCCCAGTTTGCGTTCCCGCCAGATGACGGTCCAGATCGCGCCGACACTGGCGATGCCGGTGATCAGCATGATCCAGAGCAGCGGATAGGCGCCCGTGCCGGGCTTCAGCAGCGCACCCGCCAGCACCGCGAGCCCCGCGCCCCCGCCGATCATGATCGACCCGCCCAAGCCAGAGGCGGTGCCCGCGAGGTGTGGGCGCACGGAAAGCATTCCCGCCGTGGCGTTTGGAATGCACAGCCCGTTGCCAAGGCCCACCAGCGTCATCAGCCCGAAGAAGGTCAGCGGCGTGCCGTAGCCCGCCATGAAGAGGAGCAGCGAAAGCGTCCCGCCCACCACGTTGGACACACAGCCCCAGAGCACCATGCGGTTGATCCCGAAGGTTGTGGCCAGCCGCGCGGTCAGGAAATTGCCGAAGAAATAGCCGATCGCCGGCGCGCCAAAGGCGAGACCCAGCCAGAAGGGCGACATGCCGAAGACCTCGCTCCCCACGAAGGGGGCACCGCCGAGGTAGGCGAAGAACGCCCCCGAGCAGAGCGCTGAGGCCATCGAATAGCCCCAGAACCGGGGTGAGCGGAAAAGTTCGGGATATTCGCGGAACTGCTCCATCAGCGTCTTGCCGGAATGGCGCGCGGTCTCTCCCTGATCGAACCAGCACAGAGCCATGATCGCGGCCCCGATCACGAACATCGCCCAGAATGTCGAGTGCCAGCCAAAGACCTCGTCCAGCGCGCCGCCGACGGCGGGGCTGATCATCGGCACAAGCGCCATCCCCATGGTCACATAGCCGATCATCGACGCTGCCCTGTCCTGTTCGTAAAGGTCGCGGATCACCGCACGGCTGAGCACCATGGCCACGGCCACGACCGCCTGCATCATCCGGAAGAGCAGAAAGATTTCCACGGTCGGCGCGAATATGCAGCCCAGCGTGGCAATGAGGAACAGCCCCAGCCCCCAGAGCATGACCGACCGGCGGCCAAGGTTGTCGCTGACCGGCCCGATGAAAAGCTGCACGATGGCACTGCACAGAAGATAGAGCGGCACAGAAAGCTGGATGACCCCGTAGGTCGTGCCGAAGTACTCTGCCATCTGCGGAAGGCTGGGCAGAAAGATATTCATCACCATCGCGGACATGCCTGCCAGCAGGATGAGCGTGGAAATGTGGGGGGGCGTGCTGCGGTCGAGCAACTGCACGCGGACAGGATTATTCATGCATATGCAAGTAGGCTGACCTCGCGGCCTTGTCCATCCGGCGGGAGAATACTTTGCTTATTTGCATTATTCGCAAATAGCAGTGGAAAGTTTTTGCAAATTTGCAAGTATCCCCTTTGGCCCGCCCGCGCCCTTGGGTAGAGTGCGCCGAAATGAACGGATGCGACAACAGGGGCGTGCGATGAAGGACATTCTGACAGAGCTTGAGAGCCGGCGCGCAGAGGCGCGTATGGGGGGTGGTCAGGCGCGGATCGACGCCCAGCACAAGCGCGGCAAGCTGACGGCGCGTGAACGGGTCGACCTGCTGCTGGACGAAGGCAGCTTCGAAGAATTCGACATGTTCGTCACCCATCGCTGCACCGACTTCGGGATGGAAAAGCAAAAGCCCGCGGGCGACGGGGTGGTGACCGGATGGGGCACGATCAACGGGCGTCTCGTCTATGTCTTCAGTCAGGATTTCACGGTCTTCGGCGGCTCGCTGTCGGAAACCCATGCCCAGAAGATCTGCAAGATCATGGATATGGCCGTGCAGAACGGCGCCCCGGTGATCGGCATCAACGATTCGGGCGGCGCGCGTATCCAGGAAGGGGTAGCAAGCCTTGCGGGCTATGCCGAAGTCTTCCAGCGCAACATCGAGGCGTCGGGCGTCATCCCGCAAATCAGCGTCATCATGGGCCCCTGCGCGGGCGGGGCGGTCTATTCGCCCGCGATGACCGATTTCATCTTCATGGTGAAGGACACTTCCTACATGTTCGTGACCGGCCCAGACGTGGTCAAGACCGTCACCAACGAGGTCGTCACCGCCGAGGAGCTTGGCGGGGCCAGCACCCATACCCGCAAATCGAGCGTGGCCGACGCGGCCTTCGAAAATGACGTCGAAGCGCTGGCCGAAGTGCGCCGGTTGGTGGATTTCCTGCCCGCGAACAACCGCGCCAAGCCCCCGGTGCGGCCCTTCTTCGACGACCCCGAGCGTATCGAGCCGTCGCTCGACACGTTGGTGCCGGCCAATGCGAACACGCCCTACGACATGAAGGAGCTGATCCTGAAGCTCGGGGACGAGGGCGATTTCTACGAGATCCAGGAAAACTTCGCCAAGAACATCGTGACCGGTTTCATCCGGATCGAAGGCCGCACCGTCGGCGTGGTGGCGAACCAGCCCATGGTGCTTGCGGGCTGCCTCGATATCGACAGTTCCCGCAAGGCGGCGCGTTTCGTGCGCTTTTGCGACGCTTTCGAAATCCCGATCCTGACGCTGGTGGACGTCCCAGGCTTTCTGCCCGGCACCAGCCAGGAATTCGGCGGCGTGATCAAACACGGGGCCAAGCTGCTCTTCGCCTATGGTGAGGCGACGGTGCCGATGGTGACGGTCATTACCCGCAAGGCCTACGGCGGTGCCTATGACGTGATGGCGTCCAAGCATCTGCGGTCCGACTTCAACTATGCCTGGCCCACCGCCGAAGTGGCCGTGATGGGCGCCAAGGGCGCGACGGAGATCATCCATCGCAAGGATCTGGGCGATGCGGAAAAGATCGCGCAGCACACGAAGGATTACGAAGACCGTTTCGCCAATCCCTTCGTCGCGGCGGAACGCGGCTTCATCGACGAGGTGATCCAGCCCCGCACCACCCGCAAGCGCGTCGCGCGTGCCTTTGCGTCCCTTCGGAACAAGAAGGTCCAGACGCCGTGGAAAAAGCACGACAACATCCCCCTCTGACCCCTCTGAGATCGCCTGCCCCATGCCCTTCCTTTCTGGAAATATCCTGCCACCCCGGGTCGAAACCCGGGGAACCGCCGGAACGCCTTTGGCGTTTCCCGGTAAAGGAGGATGTAATGGCAAAGAATCACGGAAGTTCGATCAAGGACGACGAGACCTACGAATCCCTGCGCGAGGATGGGGCCTCGAAGGAAAAGGCCGCGCGCATCGCGAATGCGAAAGCGAACGACGACCAGCACCCGTCGGAGAAGGGCGGCAAGCAATCCCCCTACGAGGACTGGACGAAGGAAGAGCTCTACGATCGCGCGCAGGAGTTGGACATCGACGGTCGCTCGGACATGGACAAGGACGAGTTGATCGACGCTTTGCGCAACCACTGACCGTCGTGCCCCTGCGGGGGCGCTTATGAGCGGGCGCATGTGGCAAAATCAGGCTTTCGTCGTGTCCCACGCGGATACCTCCCCTTTTGAAGGTGCCGGGCTGCGCCCGTTCTTCGAATACCGCGATCTGGGCATCGCGAAAGCCACCGGCGGAAGCTTCGGCGCCCATGTGATCCGGGCGGTCCCCGGCGCCGAAAGCCCCGCCACATGGCATACCCATGAGCTTGATTTCCAAATGGTTTTCATCCTGAACGGCTGGGTCGTCTTCGAGTACGAGGACGCGGGCGAACAGATGCTGCACAAGGGTTCCAGCGTGTTGCAGCCACCCGGCATCCGGCACCGCGAAATCCGTCATTCGGACGATCTGGAGCTGCTGGAAATCACCTCACCCGCTGAATTCGCCACGGCGGAGGTCGCAGCACCATGAGGCATCGCGCGTACCTTTCTCTCATGCTTCTGACCCTCTTTGCGGGGCAGGGGGCCGCGGCGTCCGACGCCCCGATAGAGGTGCCCTCGGGCCAGCCCGTGCAGCTTCAGGAAGTCCTTATCGATGACCTCGGCGCAGAGACCTGGCTGCGCTTCCGATTCATCGCGCCGCAAATCGCCCGGGAGGGCGGAACGGTCGATTACGCGCAGGCGGAAATGGATTTCGAATACCTATGCGAAGCGCTCGCGCTTCCATACATGTCGGACTTCGAACTGGAAGGCGACGTCATCGTCGTCTCCCTGTCCGACCGGGCCACCGAATTCGGTGAGCCCGACCCCGAAGCGACCCAATTTTTCGAAGCTTTTCGGGTCGTTGATGAAATCTGTATCTGGGAAGGTCTGTGATGCTGATACCAGATATGGGGCCTTTGTCGGCGGTATCTTCGCCGATTGAGGCTTTGAAGACACATAGTTGCCGTTTGCGCATGATCTGGTATCAATCCCTAGGCGCATGGCATATTGTGTGCCCGAGGAATACCCAAGTATCCCTTACCTCAGAATCGGGGCTCACGGTATGTGTCGTGAAAAAAAGCCCCATAAACAGTGACAGGAGACTTAGATGTCGAAGAGCATCAAAACACTGGTTGCAATGGGTTTCGTTGCGACGATCGCTGCTTGCGCAGCACCCGAAGAAGAATTTGTCGTCGTCGAGCCCGAGCCCATCACGGTCGAGCCCGTCTTCACAGGCAAGTTCAAGTAATACCTTTGCAGGACAGGCGTTCGCGCCTGTCCTGAACCTCCCCCGCCTGCGCCACCATATCCGGGTGGCGCCATGCTGAAGCATCGCGGGTTCCCCGGCCGGCTTCCGGGTACGGATTATCAATTCACTATCAGACGCGCCAATCCCCGTGGCGTCACCCCGCTGACCCGGCGCGAGCGCCGCTCGGATCGCCGTGGCCCTGACCGCCGTGCCGACATCGCCTTCGTCAAGGCCCTCTGGGAGGCGTTCGGGAACGAACCCTTCGAACGTGGCAATCTGGATGCCGGGCGGCTTTCGTGGCTCTTCGGGCGGGAGGTTCTGCCCGCCACCGATCCCTTCGATCCCGCCGATTACGAAGCCCTGCTGGTGCTCGATGAAAACGCCGCCCGGGCGGCCTTTCCCGAGGCGTTTGAATCGTGATCGGCGGCTTGTTGCCCATCGGGCCGTCGCCCCGGCGGCAGTTGGCCGATGCCGTGCGGCCCGCCACCCCGCGCTTGGCGCGGGCAGGTGCTGCATGCAGGCTCGACCTGTCCGGGTTCCTGTGCACCTTGCTTCGGGGCGCGGCTGACCAAGACCATACCCCTTCCTCTCACGGGCGGTCGACCGGAGAGGCGGTCGCACCGCCCGTCTTTTTGCCCGCCGGTCCCGCAGGCCGACCGATGGCGCGCCGCCTTCGTTTCATTCCGATCATTCAGACAACCCCGCAGACCCTTCGACCGGCATTTGGCCGGTGCGGGCGCCCCCCGTGCGCCTCGCGTCTGCCCCAAGCAAAGGACACCGCATGTTCAAGAAGATACTGATCGCCAACCGGGGCGAGATCGCCTGCCGCGTCATAAAGACGTCGCGCAAGATGGGCATCACGACCGTGGCCATCTACTCGGACGCGGATGCGCAGGCGTTGCATGTACAGATGGCGGACGAAGCCGTGCACATCGGCCCGCCCCCGGCGAACCAGTCCTATATCGTGATCGACAAGGTCATGCAGGCGATCCGCGACAGCGGCGCCGAAGCGGTGCATCCGGGCTACGGCTTCCTGTCGGAAAACGCAAAGTTCGCCGAGGCGCTGGCCGAGGCGGGCGTCGCCTTTGTCGGCCCGCCCAAGGGCGCGATCGAAAAGATGGGGGACAAGATCACCTCCAAGAAAATCGCGCAGGACGCGGGCGTCAGCACGGTGCCCGGCTATATGGGCTTGATCGAGGATGCGGACGAGGCGGTGAAAATCTCGAACGAGATTGGCTACCCCGTGATGCTGAAGGCCTCCGCCGGGGGCGGCGGCAAGGGTATGCGCATCGCCTGGAACGACGCCGAGGCGCGCGAAGGGTATCAATCCTCCAAGAACGAAGCGGCGAACAGCTTTGGCGATGATCGCATCTTCATCGAGAAGTTCGTGACCCAGCCGCGCCATATCGAAATTCAGGTGCTTTGCGACAGCCACGGCAACGGCATCTATCTGGGCGAACGGGAATGTTCGATCCAGCGCCGCAACCAGAAGGTCGTCGAAGAAGCGCCGAGCCCCTTTCTGGATGAAGAAACCCGCAAGGCGATGGGCGAACAGGCCGTGGCACTGGCGCAGGCCGTGGGCTACACCAGCGCGGGCACGGTGGAATTCATCGTCGACGGCGACCGCAACTTCTATTTCCTTGAGATGAACACCCGCCTGCAGGTGGAACACCCCGTGACCGAACTGATCACCGGGGTCGATCTGGTCGAACAGATGATCCGCGTCGCCAATGGCGAAAAGCTGTCGATGACCCAAGGTGACGTGAAGCTGACCGGCTGGGCCATCGAGAACCGGCTTTACGCCGAAGATCCCTATCGCGGCTTTCTGCCCTCCATTGGGCGGCTGACCCGCTACCGCCCCCCGCAGGAGGTCGCCGCCGGTCCGCTGCTGGAGCAGGGGACCTGGCAGGGGGATGCCCCCGCCGGTGACATGGCCGTGCGCAATGATACCGGAGTCTACGAAGGCGGCGAGATTTCCATGTATTACGATCCGATGATCGCCAAGCTCTGCACATGGGCGCCGACCCGGTCCGAGGCGATCGAGCGGATGCGCGTCGCACTCGACAGTTTCGAGGTCGAAGGCATCGGCCATAACCTGCCCTTCCTCTCGGCGGTGATGGATCACCCGAAATTCGTCAGCGGCGACATGACAACCGCCTTCATCGCCGAGGAATATCCAGACGGTTTCGAAGGCGTCACGTTGGAGGAGGCCGAACTGCGCCGGATCGCCGCCGCCACCGCCGCCATGCACCGTGTGGCCGAAATTCGCCGCGCCCGCGTGTCAGGCCGGATGGACAACCACGAACGCAAGGTCGGCAGCGAATGGAATGTGACCCTTCAGGGCAATTCGTTCGACGTGACGATCGCGGCTGATCCCTCCGGCTCCAGCGTGCGTTTTGCCGACGGCACCGAACTGCGCGTCAGCGGCGGCTGGACGCCGGGCGACCAGCTGGCCGAAATGCAGGTGGAGGACACGCCGCTGGTGATGAAAGTCGGCAAGATCTCGGGAGGCTTCCGCATTCGCACCCGGGGGGCGGACCTGAAGGTGCATGTGCGCACCCCCCGTCAGGCCGAACTGGCGCGGCTGATGCCCGAAAAGCTGCCGCCCGACACGTCCAAGATGCTGCTCTGCCCGATGCCGGGCCTCGTCGTGAAGCTGGAGGTCGAGGTCGGCGACGAGGTGCAGGAGGGTCAGGCGCTCTGCACCATCGAGGCGATGAAGATGGAGAATATCCTGCGCGCGGAAAAGAAGGGCGTCGTGTCCAAGGTCAACGCCAGCGCGGGCGACTCGCTCGCCGTGGATGACGTGATCATGGAGTTCGAATAACCCCATGCGGGGCGGGGCGCATAACGTGAAAGACAGCGTGGGCGTCGCCCCGCGCCGTCATTCCAGAATGGTGCCCGAGCGTTCCTTTGCGTCGCGGATCTCTTTCTGGCGGATCGGCATCTTGTCGATGCTGCGGGTGATTTCCCGCACGTCCCAAGGGAAGGGCTTGCGCAGCTTCACCTGCCCGTCCTTGCCGACGATGACCAGCATGAACCCGCGGGGCCGCATCTTCAGCCGCAACGCGCTGCGGGCGGCGGGGTCGGTATCGGTCAGCACGACGACGTCGCGTTCGATCAACTGGCCTTCGCCTTCCAACAGCAGTTCCATCTGCTCTGCGAAGGCGGGATCGTTTTCGCTGTCTGCAAAGACCAGCACGGGGCGCTTCAGCCACAGGAATTCGCTCAGGTCCGCCATGTCGGCGGGGCGAAAGGTTGGATCTGCGGCTTCGGTGCCAATCGGTTCATTGCCGGGTGCCGCAACGGTTTGCGCCGTGGCGCCTGCGGCCAACAGCCCGGCGAGGCACAGGATCAGGACGTTTTTCAACTCGATTCCTCCTGCCCCCAATATAGGGGGTTTGGCCGGGATTGCGATGCGGCACCGCGTGCAACCCTGCGTTAAGCCAAGGGCAACGGAGATCGCGGCATGATCGGGGTTCTACCCCGTATTCCGACCGGCTGGGGCGGTCGCATGCAACGAACCGGGCCTGATCATCATGGACATCACCTTACACGTCGGGGCGCATCGCACCGGCACGACGACCTTTCAGCAATATATGCGCGCCAATCAAGGCTGGCTGGCGCAACAGGGGATCGGCTACTGGGGGCCGCAACGGGTGCGGACCTCGGTGCTGCCGGGGGTCTTTCCCGGCCCGCTTACCCTGCCGGGGCGGGATTGCCAGCGGCGCGCCCGCGGCCGGATCGCTCTGCAACTCAAGCGGGGAGAGCGGACGGGGCTGCAGCGCCTCATCGTCAGCGATCCGAACCTGCTCGACAGTATGGCGCAGTGTATGCGCGCCCGGGCGCTCTATCCAGCTACGGGGGAGCGTCTGGCGCGCATTTCCGACAGCTTCGGCCAGCGCATCGGCAGGGTTGTCCTGACCGTCCGGTCACAGGATCTGTGGTGGGCATCAGTCGCGGCGCATCTGACGGGCAGGGGGCATGCGCTGCCCTCCCAGGCGACCTGCGCCGCCATGGCAACCAGCCCGCGCACATGGCGCGACGTCGTGACCGACCTCGCCTGCGCCATGCCGGGGGCGGAAATCATCGTCCTGCCCTTCGAACGCTGCAGCGACCGGCCAGAGGCGATGTTGCAACCCTGCGGCGTGCTGAATGCCCCGCGCTGCGACAGCGCCGATCTCTTGAACCGGGCACCGGACATCCATCGATTGCGATCCATCCTGCACGAACGCGGCGATTGCCCGCTGCGACTGGGCGAGGGCGAGGGCCGCTGGCAACCGCTGAGCCCGGCCCAGACAGCCGCGCTGCGCGAGACCTACGCGGACGATCTGCACTGGCTTGCCGCCGGGGCGGATGGTCTGGCCACCCTGGCAGAGATTCCACTGCGCCCCGCCACCCCTATCCCGGCACCGGCGCGGGGCCCCGAAAAAGGACACGAACATGACTTCCGACAAAGACACCTGGCGCAATCTGGCTGAAGGCGAATTGCGCGGCAAACCCGTCGAGGATCTGACCTGGCACACGCTGGAAGGCATCGACGTGCAGCCGCTCTATACGGCCGAGGATCTGGAAGGGGTCGACCACCTCGGCGGTATCCCGGGGCAGGCGCCCTTCACCCGGGGCGTCAAGGCCACCATGTACGCCGGTCGCCCCTGGACGATCCGGCAATATGCCGGTTTCTCCACCGCCGAGGAAAGCAACGCTTTCTACCGCCGGGGTCTGGCCGCCGGGCAGCAGGGCGTTTCGGTGGCCTTCGACCTCGCGACCCACCGTGGCTATGACAGTGACCACCCCCGGGTGGAGGGTGACGTTGGCAAGGCAGGCGTGGCCATCGACAGCGTGGAGGACATGAAAATCCTCTTCGATGGCATCCCGCTCGACAAGGTTTCCGTTTCCATGACGATGAATGGCGCGGTGATCCCGATCCTCGCCAGTTTCATCGTCGCGGGCGAAGAACAGGGCCATGACCGTTCGGTGCTGTCGGGCACGATCCAGAACGACATCCTCAAGGAGTTCATGGTCCGCAACACCTATATCTATCCGCCCGAACCATCGATGCGGATCATCGGTGACATCATCGAATACACCTCGGACCACATGCCGAAGTTCAATTCGATCTCCATTTCCGGCTACCACATGCAGGAAGCGGGCGCGAACCTCGTGCAGGAGCTTGCCTTTACGCTGGCGGACGGGCGCGAATACGTGCGCACCGCCATCGCGGCGGGCATGGATGTGGATCGCTTCGCGCCGCGGCTGTCGTTCTTCTTCGCCATCGGCATGAACTTCTTCATGGAGGCGGCGAAGCTCCGCGCGGCACGCCTGCTGTGGTCGCGTATCATGTCGGAGTTCGAGCCGAAGAATCCCAAGTCGTCGATGCTGCGCACCCATTGCCAGACCAGTGGCGTCAGCCTGTCGGAGCAGGACCCCTACAACAACGTCGTGCGCACCGCCTATGAGGCGATGAGCGCGGTTCTGGGCGGTACGCAATCGCTGCATACCAACGCGCTGGACGAGGCGATCGCCCTGCCCACGGATTTCTCGGCCCGGATCGCGCGGAACACCCAGCTGATCCTGCAGGAGGAAACCGGCGTCACCAATGTCGTGGACCCGCTGGCGGGCAGCTACTACGTCGAAAAGCTGACCCATGATCTGGCCGAAGCGGCATGGAAGCTGATCGAAGAGGTGGAGGAGATGGGCGGCATGACGCAGGCGGTCGCCTCCGGCATGCCGAAGCTGCGCATCGAAGAGGCGGCGGCGACCCGTCAGGCCAATATCGACCGGGGCACCGAAGTCGTTGTCGGCGTGAACAAATACCGCCGCGACAAGGAAGACCCGATCGACATCCTCGATGTCGACAATGTCGCCGTCCGGGAAAGCCAGATCGCCCGGCTCAAGCGTATCCGCGAGGAACGCGATGACGCCGCCTGCCGTGCCGCGCTGGACGAGTTGACCCGCCGCGCCCGCGAAGGCGGCAATCTGCTGGAAGCGGCGGTGGAGGCCGCCCGCGCCCGTGCCACGGTAGGAGAGATCAGCATGGCCATGGAAGACGAATTCGGACGCCACCGCGCCGAGGTCAAGACGCTCGCGGGGGTCTACGGTGCCGCCTACGAAGGCGACGAAGGCTTCGCCGCCATCCAGCAATCGGTGGAGGAATTCGCCGAAGCCGAAGGCCGCCGCCCGCGCATGCTGGTGGTCAAGATGGGGCAGGACGGCCACGACCGGGGTGCCAAGGTGATCGCCACCGCCTTTGCCGATATCGGATTTGACGTGGACGTGGGCCCGCTGTTCCAGACCCCGGCAGAGGCCGCACAGGACGCCGTGGACAACGACGTGCATGTCATCGGCATTTCCAGTCAGGCGGCGGGGCACAAGACGCTCGCGCCGCAACTGGTGAAGGCGCTGAAGGATGCGGGGGCTGAGGACATCCTCGTCATCTGCGGCGGGGTCATTCCGCAGCAGGACTACGAATTCCTTTACAACGCCGGGGTGAAGGCGATTTTCGGGCCGGGCACCAACATCCCCTCCGCCGCGCAGGATATCCTGCGACTGATCCGCGAAGCGCGCGGATAGAAAGGATGCTCAGCCTCGATCATCTGGCCGTGGCGGGCGAAGACCTCGCCGCGGCGCGCGCCCATGCGGAAACGGCGCTGGATGTGATCCTGCAGCCCGGGGGCAGGCATGATGTCTTCGGCACACACAATCGGCTTCTGGGGCTGGCGGACGGGCTCTATCTGGAAGCCATCGCCGCCGACCCGGATGCCCCGGCACCGGATCGGGCGCGCTGGTTCGACCTCGACCGTTTTTCCGGGCCTGCGCGGCTCACGAACTGGATCTGCCGCTGCGATGACCTCGATGCGGCACTCGCCCGTCTGCCTGACGGCTTCGGGCGGCCCGTCGATCTGCAACGCGGGGATCTGCGCTGGCGCATGTCGGTGCCCGAGGAGGGGCGGCTGCCCTTCGACAACCTCGCCCCCGCGCTCATCCAATGGACCGGCGGCGGCCATCCTGCCCAGCGGCTCGCCCCTTCCAACTGCAGGCTGTTGCAGCTTTCCATCCGTCATCCCGAGGGCGCGGCGCTGCGCAGCTTTCTGGCCCCGCTGCTGACAGATGCCCGTATCGACATCGCGGCGGGGGCGGCCACGCTCTCGGCACGCTTCGCGACCCCCCGCGGCGAAAGGACGCTGGCGTGAGCATCCGGGCCGCCAAACCGGAAGACGCCGCCGCCATCGCGTCGATCTGGAACGGCATGATCGCGGGCAGCCTTTTCACCTTCACCAACCAGCTCAAG
>NZ_LWEX01000448.1 GCF_001634885.1 Sulfitobacter sp. HI0040
TGTGCAGGATAGGTGGTGGGCTTTGAAGCGTGGACGCCAGTCTGCGTGGAGCCTCCCTTGAGATACCACCCTTGTTCTGCTTGATGTCTAACCGCGGTCCGTTATCCGGATCCGGGACCCTGTGTGGTGGGTAGTTTGACTGGGGCGGTCGCCTCCTAAATCGTAACGGAGGCGCGCGAAGGTTGGCTCAGAGCGGTCGGAAATCGCTCGTTGAGTGCAATGGCAGAAGCCAGCCTGACTGCAAGACTGACAAGTCGAGCAGAGTCGAAAGACGGCCATAGTGATCCGGTGGTCCCAAGTGGGAGGGCCATCGCTCAACGGATAAAAGGTACGCCGGGGATAACAGGCTGATACTGCCCAAGAGTCCATATCGACGGCAGTGTTTGGCACCTCGATGTCGGCTCATCTCATCCTGGGGCTGGAGCAGGTCCCAAGGGTACGGCTGTTCGCCGTTTAAAGAGGTACGTGAGCTGGGTTTAGAACGTCGTGAGACAGTTCGGTCCCTATCTTCCGTGGGTGTAGGATACTTGAGAGGAGTTGCCCCTAGTACGAGAGGACCGGGGTGAACGATCCACTGGTGGACCTGTTGTTGCGCCAGCAGCAGTGCAGGGTAGCTATGATCGGACAGGATAACCGCTGAAGGCATCTAAGCGGGAAGCCCCCCTCAAAACAAGGTATCCCTGAGAGCCGAGGTAGACCACCTCGTCGATAGGCCAGAGATGTAAGCGTAGTAATACGTTCAGTTGACTGGTACTAATTGCTCGATAGGCTTGATTTGATCCAGTAGAAGCAAGATTGATCTTACTTTTCGGATACAAACAGAAGCATACACAGCACGTTTAGCGTGCTGACTTGGACAGTCAGAGGTTTTTCATGGTTTGGTGGTCATAGCGCGAGCAAAACACCCGATCCCATCCCGAACTCGGCAGTTAAGTGCCGTCGCGCCGATGGTACTGCGTCTTAAGACGTGGGAGAGTAGGTCACCGCCAAACCTAGTAAAACCTCTGATAATGTATCTCTCTTCGATGATCACACAGAACACTGTCGCGGGATGGAGCAGCCCGGTAGCTCGTCAGGCTCATAACCTGAAGGTCGTAGGTTCAAATCCTACTCCCGCAACCAAGTTTCGCGATTAAAGCCGCACCCGATCGGGTTGCGGCTTTTTTTCTGTCTGCAAGACCCAGTAATTTGGCCACTTTATCGCCGATCTGGCATATGTGGCCTGCGGTCCCTAGAGCCCATCAACTCTCCCAAACGATGAGTCCCGGCTGCGGCCTGAAAGCAATGCCGAGGAGCTCGCGTCGCCAACCTATCCGCTACAAGCCTGAGGTTTTCGCTTTCGTCGCTCGGCCGCACAGTAAGCCCAATCAGGCATAAATTCTGTGCAAGCACCTCCTCAGAAAGTTTTGTTTCACGAAAACCGCAGTCTGTGGCACATTTGTTCCGAGTGGCGGGTTTCAACACGTCACCTTTCTGGGAGGAGCCAAAATGAACCTTAGACCCGACCCCACATTCTATGCCACGCCCAAGATTGCGATGGAGGCCCCGGCGGAGACGTTGGCGTTTACGTTGATGCTCAGTCCCGACGGGTCTCAACCAGATGGGCTGGCGGTTGTCGATGTCGATCCGCAGTCAAAGACCTTTGGCGAGATCGTACATCAGCTCATCATGCCGAACAAAGGCGACGAGTTTCATCATTTCGGCTGGAACGCCTGTTCCTCGGCGCTTTCCCCATTGACGGGGCATGCCTTTCTGGAACGCCGGTACCTGATTATCCCAGGTATTCGCTCGTCCCGCATCTACGTGATCGATGTGAAAGAGCCGTTGAAAGCCAAGATTCACAAGATCATTGAGCCGGAAGAAGTGTTCGCGAAGACGGGGTATTCGCGACCGCATACCATTCATTGCGGACCAGAGGGGATATACGTGTCGACCCTTGGCGGACGCGGCGAGGACGGCACGGACGGGCCGCCGGGTATCTTCATCATGGATTGCGAGACCTTCGATATTCTGGGCCGCTATGAGATGGACAGGGGCGAACAGGACAAGCACTACGATTTCTGGTGGAATCTGCCCCGCGACTACATGGTGAGTTCTGAATGGGGCCTGCCACCGCAATTCGAAAACGGGATCGTGGCCGAGGATCTGCTGTCGAACAAGTACGGGCACAAGATTCACTTCTGGAACCTGCGCGAGCGGAAAAACGTCCAGACCATCGATCTGGGCGAGACCCACCAGATGGCGCTGGAGATCCGGCCCGCGCATGATCCGGCGAAGGACTACGGCTTTTGCGGGGTCGTCGTCGACACGACCAATCTTCAGGGCGCGATCTTCACTTGGTGGCAGAAGGACGACGGCACATTCGAGGCCAAGAAGACGATCACCATCGATCCACGCCCCGAAAAGAAGGAAAACCTACCCCCGTTGCTGCAAGGGTTCGAAGCCGTGCCGCCGCTGGTGACCGACATCGATCTTAGCCTCGACGACAAGTACCTCTATGTTGCCTGCTGGGGTCAGGGAGAGATGCACCAGTATGATGTGTCCGATCCGATGAATCCAAAACTGACCGGCAAGGTTGAGGTCGGCGGTATTGCCCGAGGGGCCAAGCATCCGAATGGCAAACCCTTCGCCTACGGTCCGCAGATGGTCGAGATCAGTCGCGACGGCAAACGGGTCTATTGGACGAACTCGCTCTACTCCACATGGGACGATCAGTTCTATCCGGACGACGAAGGCGGCCAAATGGTCATGGCGAATGTCGGTGCGAACGGGGGCATCGAGCTGGATAAGGATTTCTACGTCGACTTTCCGAAGGGCTATCGGAGCCATCAGATCCGGCTTGAGGGCGGCGATTGCTCTACCGATAGTTTCTGCTACCCGTCAGTTTGACGGGTGAACGATGTTGAAACGACGACGGCCCTCTGGTGGGTCGTTGTCTTTTCCGGGATTTACCACGGGGTGAACCCCGGTATGGGCTGGCCGCTGGCGGTATCAGCGGCGTTGATGGAACGGGCCTCATCCAGTCTTTACCGGGCGCTCGGATCGCTGGCGCTTGGGCATCTCGTGGCCATGCTTGCGATCCTATTGCCGTTCTCGATTCTGTCTGTACTCATCGAATGGCATCGCGAGTTTCAGGTCGCTGCCGCCTGGCTGTTGATCGCGGTCGGCATCTATCTTTTGATGAACAGACGGCATCCAAGGTTTCTGGCGCGGGTGCCGCCGTCACAACTGGCGCTCTGGTCCTTTCTGGTGGCCTTGGCGCATGGTGCCGGGTTGATGCTGGTTCCGGTTTACCTTGGAATTTGCTGCATGATCGAAGCGGATCCTGCGCATGTCCCGGTCTTGGGCGTCATGGGTGGAATTGTCGCCATCGCAGTTGCCGTCGCGCTGGTTCATACCGTCGCGATGATCGCTTCCGGAGGGGCCATCGCATATGGTGTTTATCGTTGGATTGGCCTCAAGTTCCTGTCAAAAGGCTGGTTTAATCTCGATGTGGTCTGGGCGCTGAGCCTGGTGGGAGTGGGGGTGATCTCGCTCATGACATTGCATTGATGTGCAAACGTGGGTTTTTGTGAGGATTATCTCGCGCCCCAGCCATTCTCCCCCTTTCCTTTATCTGCCCAGCCGCCGATCCTGCCGGATACGGGCGGCGGCGTAGGCCATGAAGCTGCGGATGCGAGGTTGCAGATAGGCTTCGGGGGCCGCCACCAGCCACCACGGGCTGGCCATCTGGGGCAGTGGTGAAAAACATCGCACCAGTCCCGGGGTTCCGTCTCCCTCGAAGACGTTGAGCATCCCGACACCCATTCCCGTCCGCAATACGCCCGTCATGTTGGAAACGGTGTTGCTGGTGGCCACGACCTGCTCCCCCCGCACATGCGACATGAAGTGGATCGAAAAGGGCTGCATCGATGGGGCTCCGCTGTAGGCGACCACTGTATGATCTGCCAGATCTGCAAGGCCGCTTGGCCGCCCGTGGGTGGCCGCATAGCTTTCGGAACAATAGACGGTCCATGGGATATCGGGCAGCCGCTGGCCGATCAGCGTGTCGCCAAGCTGTACCTCGCCTGCGCGGAAGGCGATGTCGGCCTCGCCCCGTTCAAGGGCCAGCCGGTCCTCGGCTGAAAGGGATTCGAAGCGCACTTCGGGGTGGGCGGCGCGATAGGCGGTGATCAATCGGCTGACCACATGGGTCATGATGCTTTCCGCAGCCGTGACCCGGATGACGCCGGTCAGATCACGGGTCAGGCGCTCTGCCTCAAGCTCCACTTCCTTTGCGGCGGCCTCCACCGCTTCGGCCCGCGCTACAAGGGCCGCGCCCTGCGGTGTCAGCGCATGGCCCCTCGTGCTCCGCTCGAACAGACGAAGCCCCAATCCGCGTTCCAGCGCCTGAAGTCTGCGGCTTACAGTCGTCTGGTTCACGTTCAGGGTTCTGGCCGCAGCCAAGGTCGAGCCTTCGCGCTCGACGGCAAGGAAGATACGCAGGTCACTCCATTCGTACATGGCAGCATTATAGCGCCATTATGCGTTATCGCAGAATGGTTCTTCTTTTCGCCGGATACGCAGCGCCCGGCGGGGCTGGCATCATGAGGTTGTTCACCAGCCTATTGCCGGAAGGGAATAATCCAATGAAAAACCATGAATACAACGCTGCTCATAAGCGTCCCATCAAGACGCGTGACATCCACAACCACCATATCGACAGTACGTTCTGGGAGGACGTCTCCTTCCGCCCGGACGACATCGTGATCGCGACCTACGCCAAGTCGGGCACGACATGGATGCAGCAGATCGTCGGTCAACTGATCTTTGACGGGCGCGCTGATGTTGCGACGGCCGAGCTTAGCCCTTGGGTCGATCTGCGGATCCCGCCGCGCGAGGTCAAGATGCCGGAAATCGAGGCACAGACCAATCGCCGGTTTCTCAAGACACATCTGCCGGTCGACGCGCTCATCTTCAGCGATCAGGTAAAATACATCTATATCGGCCGCGACGGCCGTGACGTGATGTGGAGCATGCACAACCACCATCTGAACGCCAACCAGCTTTGGTACGATGCCCTGAACCAAACCCCGGGCCGCGTCGGTCCGGAGATCGAGCGCCCATCCCCCGACCCCGTGGAGTATTTCCGCCACTGGCTTGCGAACGACGGAGCGCCTTTCTGGCCGTTCTGGGAAAATGTCCGCAGTTGGTGGGCGATACGTGACCTGCCGAATGTCCTGATGGTCCATTTTGCCGATCTCAAGGCGGATATGAGCGGTGAAATCCGCCGTATCGCCGAATTTCTGGATATCGAACCTTCGGACTGGAACGTGATCGAAGAGCATTGCAGCTTTGACTGGATGAAGGCGAATGCCCCCGCCTGCGTGCCGCTTGGAGGTGCCTTCTGGGAGGGCGGCGCCCGGACGTTCCTGCATAAGGGCGTCAACGGGCGCTGGCAGGGTATGCTGACAGAGGCGGATAACAGGGCCTATGAAGAGCGCGCTGTTACCGAATTAGGCGAAGATTGTGCCGCTTGGCTGCGCAAGGGACGTCTGAGCGGGTCGTCGGCCTAACCCTCATCGGCAAAGGCCGTTTCAAGGCGTTCTATCACCTTATTCGAAAGCGTTGCGGGCTCGGGGTAATGCCCCGGGTCCTTCAGTTTGATCGCTTGGCGAAGGTCTGTGGCGTTCGCCCGCTTTGCTTTCTTCAACCCGTTCCAAGTGGTGGGAACCGCGGCAGGCGCGCCGGGTTTCGCACGCAGGGACCATGGGCTGATCGCGGTGGAGCCCCGATCGTTCCGAAGCCAGTCGATGAAGATCCGCCCCTTGCGTTTGGCTTTCGACATGGTGGCGGTATAGGTTTCCGGGCTTCGCTGCGCAGATAAACCGGCGAAGGTGCGCGCGAAAAGCGTGACGGTTTCCCAGGTAGCGGTACGGCGCAGAGGGACAGTGACATGTATGCCCTTGCCACCTGTAAGCAGGGGCCATGAGGGTAGGCCGAGATGATCAAGCCTGTCCCTGATGTCGAAGGCCGCATCGCGGACTGCGGCGAAATCCAAGTCTTCGTCGGGGTCGAGATCGAAAACCAGGCGATCCGGCCGGTCGAGCCGGTCTCTCCGCGCGCCCCAGATGTGGAATTCCAATGTGCCCATCTGAACGGCACCGACCAAACCGGCGGTGTCTTTCACGTACATATAGTCCTTTTCCTTGCCGTCACTTTCTTTGACCGGAACAGCATGGATGGCGCTCGGAAACCCTTTTCCGGCATGTTTCTGAAAGAACCGCTCCCCATCGAGGCCTTCGGGCAGGCGGACGAGCGAAAGGGGCCGGTCCGCCGCGTGGAGAAGCATGCGCTCCGCAACAGCTTCGTAGTATCGGGCGACGTCCAGCTTGGTGATCCCGGCACCGGGATAGACCTCGCGCTCGGGCGAGCTGATGGAGATACCTGCGACTTCGGTCTGTTGATTTTCCGATTTCTTCAATGACACGACGGGAACCTCCATCTTCACGTCTTCGGCGGCCTTGTCCTCTCTCAGCCCAAGGAAAACGGCATGGCGAAGCCGCCCGTCTTCGGTGAACTCGGCAAACCGCACCTCCGCCACCAGCCGCGGGGTAAGCCAGCGCATCCCCCGGACGTCTTCCTTCGGAACGTCCGCGGGCGGTGTCTTTCGGGAAAGAGGGGCCATGCGGGCGGCGATTTCATCTTGCGT
>NZ_LWEX01000449.1 GCF_001634885.1 Sulfitobacter sp. HI0040
GTGTCCCGGATGCCCTGATATGGTTGCCCAGGCGGTCTCCGCCGTCAAGAAGCGGTCTCTCCCATAGCAAACACAGGGTACGCGCGATGGCGGCCCTCACCGTCCTTAAGACGAGATTCAAAATCCCAAGCGGAAGACCTGAACATTATCTACGAGGTCAGCGAACTGCCTCCACGGCTCTGATCAGACAAGGGTCCTTCCACCTGGGCTCACCCCCTCGAAGAAGGGGCGATAGGGTTCGCCGTGCTTGACCACGGCGTGTACGGTGCGCGCCATCTTGGCCGCGATTGCGGTGTAGGCCTTGCGGCGCAGATGGGCATTGTGTCGGTCTCCCGCGATGTAGCGTTCGAACTTGTCGCGGAAGCTGTTCGTGTGTTTGAGCACGGCAACCTGGCCCGCCATCCAGAGGGTTCTGCGAAGTCGGGCGTTGCCATACTTCGAGATGCGGCTTTGGCCGCGGAACATGCCGGATTGCACGGTGGCGAGGTCCATGCCGCAGAACTTCAGGAATTGGCGGTGATGGCGGAAACGGCGCAGATCGCCAGCTTCGGCCAGGATGGTCAAGGCGTTGATCGGGCCGATGCCGGGGATGGTTGTCAGAAGCTGGTAATCGGGATGATCGGACAGAAGCTCGACGGCACGGGCCTCGATCTCATTGCGCTGGCGAACCAGGCTTCGGCCTTCGGCCAGCACAAGGCGGAACATACGAACGGCGTCGGATTCCGGGTGAACGGGTAACCCCACTGAACCAACCGCTGTTGCGTAAATATCTGAGAGTAAGCGTTCTTTTGAGACCTTCCGGCCGACCACCTGCCACGCATCGGCAACGAAGGCCTCACGGCTCATGGCCGTGATCATGTGTGGCGA
>NZ_LWEX01000450.1 GCF_001634885.1 Sulfitobacter sp. HI0040
CCAGCTTCGGCCAGGATGGTCAAGGCGTTGATCGGGCCGATGCCGGGGATGGTTGTCAGAAGCTGGTAATCGGGATGATCGGACAGAAGCTCGACGGCACGGGCCTCGATCTCATTGCGCTGGCGAACCAGGCTTCGGCCTTCGGCCAGCACAAGGCGGAACATACGAACGGCGTCGGATTCCGGGTGAACGGGTAACCCCACTGAACCAACCGCTGTTGCGTAAATATCTGAGAGTAAGCGTTCTTTTGAGACCTTCCGGCCGACCACCTGCCACGCATCGGCAACGAAGGCCTCACGGCTCATGGCCGTGATCATGTGTGGCGATGGATACTTCTCGAGGAATGCCAGGAACCAGTCGGTACGCGAACTGCGGTGAAAGCGCTCGGCCTCGGGAAAGTAGAGCGGCAGATAGTGGGTCAGGATACGGTGCCACAGCTCGGTCTTCGAGCGCGAGACGATCTCGTGCGTCTTCGACAGTTCCTGGATGTCGGCAGTGCCAGTGACCAGCGGATCGTGGAAGAATTGCACCGCGCCGATCTCCAGCATGTGCAGGATCACCTGGGCGTCCTTCGGATCGTTCTTGTCCCAGCTGTTGTGCAGAGCTTCGCGCGTCCGGGCCAAACCCACAGAGGACACGAGCTTCAGATCGAACCCGGCCTGGCCGAGATGATGCGCCAATGGCCGATGGTAGTTGCCGGTTGCCTCGAAGCCGATCCTCACGGGCAGACCGTAGTCCATAAGAATGGCGGCCAAGCGCCGAAAGTCGTCGAGCGTGTTCGTGATCGTCAATCGACGGCGGCGCTTCTTGCCAGGTACGCCAATCAGCACCTCGTGGCGGTGCTTGGAAATGTCGATGGCGACCAACAAGGTC
>NZ_LWEX01000451.1 GCF_001634885.1 Sulfitobacter sp. HI0040
GTAGCGCGACGCTTCTTGCCCTCTGGGTTCGGCCGCGCGTCCGGCCGCGTTTTCGGCCATTTCTGCGAATGGCAGGCCACCACGGACGGCTCCGAACTGCTGGATCCAGCCTATTCGCAATACAACGAGTTCTTTCTGCTGATCGAAGCGCTGTCCGATCAAGGCGAGGCCCGGCTTTTCTGTTCGTTCATCTTCGTCGACCAAGACATCTCGATGGTCCGCGGCCATATGCAGGGGTTTCCCAAGAAGCTCGGCGCGATCCGGATCGGGCGGTCTTATGACCTCGAACATCCAGCCGCGGGTCGACAGGGATCA
>NZ_LWEX01000452.1 GCF_001634885.1 Sulfitobacter sp. HI0040
AGAAGGTATCTGGCCGGTGCGGCGCGTCGATGCCGATGAAATCCGCCTTCTTGTGCATCCCCACCGCGTGGATGGAGGAGGCATAGACCACCCGCCGCACCCCGTGCTGCGATGCGCCCTCGAAGATGTTATAGGACCCGATGAAGTTCGGCCCGAGCAGTTCCATGAAGGGCTTTTCGTCGACGATGGCGCCGAAATGGATGACCATGTCGGCGCCTTCCAGCAGCGGC
>NZ_LWEX01000453.1 GCF_001634885.1 Sulfitobacter sp. HI0040
TGGCCTCTTACGGTCGTGAATCCAAACTCATTAATATGATGCTTTCTTGCTCTTCTGTATTAGGGTCAGGACCCATTGATTTCCGCACGGCGACATGATTCACGGTTGGAAAAACGAGCGGTGAACATGTCTGATCTATTCTGGCTGACAGATGCGCAAATGGCGCGTCTTGAGCCCTTCTTCCCCAAGTCCCACGGCAAACCCCGCGTCGATGATCGGCGTGTGTTGAGTGGGATTATCTTCATCAATCGCAATGGCTTGCGTTGGCGCGACGCGCCTAAGGAATACGGGCCGCACAAGACGCTGTACAACCGTTGGAAGCGGTGGAGCGACAAAGGTATCTTTGCCCGGATGATGGCAGGTCTGGCCGAAAGTCACGAGGAAAAGAAGACTGTGATGATCGACGCCACGCACCTGAAGGCACACCGCACAGCGACCAGTCTGGCCGTCAAAAAGGGGGGCGTGGACGCCTGATTGGGATCATGCCCCATAGCGTGGTGTAACTCGCGGCTGGCCGGGCGCTTTCGACGGCCGAGCTGATCAGTCCGTCTGCGTTGCAGGCAGGCTGATGATGGGATCATCGCAGACCGGTGCCAAGGTTTCCAGCGTCATGTATCGCGCACGCTGCACAGTCCATTCTTCGGTCTGCTCCATGAGGATGGCGCCGACGAGGCGTCGTATGGCAGCCTCATTTGGAAAGATCCCGACGACGTCTGTCCTGCGCTTGATCTCGCCGTTCAAACGTTCAATCGGATTCGTCGAATGCAACTTCGTCCGATGCTGTTGGGGAAAGGTCATGTAGGCGAGCACGTCTTCCTCGGCATCATCCATCAGCCCAGAGAGCCTGGGCAGCTGGGACCGCATCTGGTCGGCGACGTTGCGCCATTGGACTTTCGCCGCCGCATGGTCTGGCTGTGCAAAAGCGGTTGCGATAAAGGCGGAGACGACGCGTCGGCTACTCTTGCCTGCATGCGCAAGAGCGTTCCTCTGGAAATGCACCCGACAACGCTGCCAGCTCGTGTTCAGCACGCGTGCGACTGAGGCCTTGATGCCTTCATGGGCATCACTGATGACCAGCTTCACACCACATAGCCCGCGCCGCACCAGATCGCGCAGAAACTCCGTCCAGAAGGTTTCGGCCTCGGACGGGCCGATGGACATGCCCAGCACCTCTCTGCGGCCGTCTGTATTGACGCCGACGGCGATGGTGACGGCAACGGAGACGATACGCCCGCCCTGACGAACCTTGAGATAAGTCGCATCAATCCACAGATAGGGCCATTCGCCATCAATCGGACGGGTGAGAAATGCATCAACCCGCTCATCAATCTCTTCACACAGGCGGCTAACCTGGCTCTTCGAGATGCCGGTCCCGCCCATTGCCTGCACGAGATCGTCCATGGAACGGGTTGAGACGCCATGGACATAAGCTTCTTGAATAACCGCGCTCAACGCCTTCTCTGTCGCCCGCCGCGGCTCCAGGAAAGAAGGAAAATAGCTGCCGGTGCGCAGCTTCGGAATCCGCAGTTCCACGTTCCCGGCCCGCGTCTGCCAATCGCGTTCGCGGTAGCCGTTTCTCTGCGCCTTCCGCTCCGGCGTCTTCTGATGATAGTCGGCACCGGTCTTTGCGCCAACCTCCAATTCCATCAGCCTTTCGGCGGCAAAACCGATCATATCTCGAAGAAGATCGGCATCCGCGCTCTTCTCGACAAGCTCTTTCAGGTCCATCATAGGTTTGGTCATCGGGGTCTTCCTTCGGTTCAGGTTGATGTTCGCAACCCGACCTTACCGAAAATTCACCGATGACCACCGCGCCTTTGATGACGTCCTACGGCGCCTCATGAAGGGCGCGGACGCCACCAAAAGCGCTACCAGAAGTTACACCTCTCCCTGGGACAGGACCCTGATTGGCCGTACCAAGGGCGGCATGAACACCAAGCTGCACGCCATCTGCGACAGCCAAGGCCGACCGCTCAATCTGTTCGTGACCGCAGGACAGGTCAGCGATTACGTCGGTGCCCGAGCACTGGTGAGCCGTTTGCCCAGGGTGGACTGGCTGCTTGGCGATCGTGGCTATGACGCCGATTGGTTCCGAGAAGCGTTGAAAGACAAAGGGATACGGGCGTGTATCCCTGGCCGTAAACAGCGGAAGAAGCCAGTGAAGTACGACAAGCGTCGCTACAAGCGGCGCAACCGGATCGAAATCATGTTCGGCAGGCTGAAGGATTGGCGGCGTGTGGCAACCCGTTACGATAGATGCCCGAAAGTCTTCCTGTCAGCCATCGCCCTCGCCGCACTCGTTATTTACTGGTTGTGAGTCCTGACCCTAGAAACCTTGGCAAAGGCAGTTTGAAGG
>NZ_LWEX01000454.1 GCF_001634885.1 Sulfitobacter sp. HI0040
GGTAATGCTGAGAATGGGGTCGATCTCCTCCTTGTCGATCTGGTCTGGCCTGTGGGACAGGCTTTGTATCATACTCCATGCAACTCTCTGTATTCGTACAGAATTTGCACTTCGTTTGTGAATCCACCCGGCTACAAACTCTGTAAATCCCATTCAGAAATGTCACCGGCTGTGCAAAGCAGAAAGGTCACCACAGGGCGCTACGGGAGCAAGGCTTTTGAGCCCGCAGACCCCAATATCGAAGGGCTGAAAAGCCTTGCGGATTGCGGGTCTTTGGTGTCGAGGATAGCGTGGTGACATGCTTCCGACGGTCAAACTTCACTCAGATGCTGATGTCCTGAAACACTCGCCGCTGGTTCGTGGGATGACGCTTGCGTTGCGTTATGCCAACGAAACCGGCGGGATCGGGCTGACGCAATCAGGCGCCTTCAACCGCAAGTTTGTGCATTGGGCGGCGGAACACTTTGAATGGCCCGATTTCACCGCCACCGAGTTATTCGAAATGAACAAGGTGCTGGATGAATACAAAATGCCACCTTTGTTCCCGGTGCATGGGTTGCTGCGTCATCTGAAGCTTCTTCGTCGTTACAAGGGTAAGCTGGTTGCGACTAAGAAAGGACGGGAGATGGCGGAAGCATCTGACGTCTTTTTTGATCTGACCGCTCCGGTTTATCTTTATCGGTTCATCCATGATGAACGGATCGAAGCCCGGGGTGGCCCCTTGGGCAACTGGGACATCTTTCTGAACGTGATCAACGTCGAGGCGCGGGTAGGGTGTACCTTAGCACATCTTCTCAAAACGCTTTACGGGTGGGAAGAAAAGGACCGCTACGATCCGGAGCACAGCGACATGCGGTTTGCGCTGAAATTCTGCGTCTTGCAGCCACTGTGTTGGCTCGGCCTGCTTTGGGAAGATCGGGAGGGGCTGAGGATTTGGGACGACGGCACATTTTACAAGACGCCACTCTGGCACGCAGCCCTTAAACTCGAAACCGATGGTCAGGCCGCTTTACGCCTTGTCTGATGCCACAGCTGCCGCATCCTGCTCGGCGTGTTTGCGCTCGTAATAGGCGTCCATGTCAGCAGTCTTGAGTTATTCTGCCGCGCGCGCAATCTTCTTCTTGGCCCGTGATCCTGGCGGTCTGCCTGGCCGACGCCCGTTCGGCTTGTAGCCCATCTTCTCTGAGTTTGTCCGCACCTTCGGCTTAGGCGGTGCGGCATCCTGCATCTCTTTGACATAGGCCAGAACCGCACCGAGCCGCTTGTTCTCGGTGACGGCTGCATGGGTGACGCGCTGGTCCATATCAAAGATCCTGTAGGGCAGGGCTTGGCCTTTCCAGCGTACCTCGAACCGCCCATCCACAAAGACATAGGTGTCCACATATTTGCCGACCAGAGCGCGTGACAGCTCGTTCTCTTCGAGCATGATCCGCTTGCGGTCATAGGAAAACGTGAGCTGCTTGCCGACATAACGGTTCTCACGCCAGCACAACACTTCCGCCAACCGATCCGGCTCCACATTCAACGCCCGGTGCAGGTTGTCCGGTTTGGCAGGGGCCTTGGCAAATTTGGCGTTAAAGCGGCTCTTAAAGCCTTCAAGAAAAGCGTTTCCGGCTTTCATGTCCGAAACGCCTGCCAGCCTCAGCTCTTTGACAAGCCGGTCCTGAAGCGTGCGGTTGGCCCGTTCTACGCGGCCCTTGGCTTGAGAGCTGTTGGCGCACAGGATCTCGATGTTCAACTCATTCAACGCACGCCCGAACTGGGTCATGCCTGCACCATTCCTTGCGTCTTCTTTGGCAACTCGGAATACCGAATGCTTGTCGCTGTAAAAGGCCACTGGGCGGCCATGCTGAACCAAATAACTGTCCAACGCCTCGAAATAGCTGAACGTGCTCTCGGACTTCACAAACCGCAGCTCCATCAAGGTGCTGGTGGCATCATCGATGAAAACGAGCAGGGTGCAGGGATCACCCCGATCCTCAAACCAACGGTGATCGGAACCATCAATCTGGATCAGCTCACCATAGCATTCGCGCCGTAAGCGAGGTTGATGGAAGGTCCGGCGCTGTTTCCGCGAGAGCCAGATGCCGTCTTCGATCATCCATTTGCGCACGGTCTCGCGAGACACTGTGAACCCGTGATGCTCAGCCAGCTTCTCAGCTGCCAGTGTTGGGCCGAAATCCGGGTAATTCTCTTTGATCAGGCTCAGAGCATAATCGCGCTTTGCATGATGGATACGATTGTTTGGAGGTTTGCCGCGCGCCTTATGTCGGATCGCTGAGGCGCCATCCTGCCGGTATCGCTTGAGAAGCCGGAACACTTGCCGCCTTGTCAGATCCAGCAGGTTTGCCGCATTGTCTACCGTCAGCCGACTATCATCGACCTGCGCCAAAACCTCAACGCGGTTCAAATCGCGCTCGCTCATCATAACCCATCCCATGTCCACTCATCCTCGCTATCGTATGCGAGGAGAGTGACACTTCTGAATTGCTCATGGGTGACATTATCGCTTTGCGCGTACAAGCAAAAAGNCTGNAATCTATATTATGTAAATAAATGATCGAACGAAACGCCTTATCCCAAGGCGTATCCGCTGCCTCTTACCGTTCGGA
>NZ_LWEX01000455.1 GCF_001634885.1 Sulfitobacter sp. HI0040
TCTGGTCTATCGACCGCCAGCAAGTCCTCACTTCGGTGGTCACATCGAACGGTTGATCGGCACCATGATGGGGGCCGTTCACCTGTTGCCGGGAACAACGCAATCCTCGATCGCGGCAAAGGGCGACTATGACGCCGAAAGCAAGGCCACGATGACGTTGAGCGAATTCGATCGCTGGTTTGCTCTGGAAATCTGCCGTTACAACAACAGCATTCATTCAAGTCTTGGCTGCACGCCCGTTGCCAAATGGGAGGCGCTCTCAGAGCAAATGACAGGCGACATCCCCTTCGAGATGGAAGCCTTTCAGGTGAGCTTCCTGCCGAGTGAACTGCGCAAGATCAGGCGTGACGGCATCCATCTGTTCCAGATAAGGTACTGGTCCGATGCCCTTGCAGGCCACATTGGGCGCGGGGATGGAAAGGTGGTCGTTCGCTACGATCCTCGCGATATCTCAATGATCTGGGTCGAACTGGACGATGGCCGGTATGTTGAGGCGCGGTACAGAAACCTGGAAATTCCGCCCGTCTCGCTCTGGGAATATCGCGAAGCGATGAGGAAGGCCCGTGCCCTTGGCAAGTCCGGGTCTAATGAGCTGGTGCTGGCTGAGCTGATCCGACAGCAACGCCAGATCGAAGCTGAAAGCCGGGGCCTGACGAAGGCCGAACGCAGAACCCGTGAAAGAAAAGGGACATTGAAGGGCACGAACTCGGCCGTCTCGACAACCGAAGGGCTGCGCCCGATCGATACGGGTGATACATCGCGCCCATTGTTCAAGGTGGAGAGATGGTGAATTGAGGGCAGGGACAACTGAAGAAGACGGCCGGATCGCCCTCATTCAATCGGATATCTGGATCGGCTTTCCTCGGGCGGAACAGGTGTTGGACCGCTTGCAGGGCATGATCGAAGCGCCACGACAAACCCGTATGCCTGGGCTTCTTGTGCATGGCGCCTCCGGGATCGGAAAGACGATGATTGCCCGAAACCTGTCGCGCAAGTACGCACCAGAATACGATCCGGCGTCGGGCATCACCCGCACACCGCTTCTGCTGTTGCAAGCGCCGCCCGCACCTGATGAACGGCGGTTTTACCTGCACATCCTGGCCGCCGTCGGCGCCCCGGCGACGGCTCTTAGCGCCCGCGCTCAAAATGTGGCTTCCCTCGAAGTCCGTGTCATCGCGCTCTTACGCGACCTTGGCCTGCGGATGATCATGATCGACGAGGTCCACAATCTCTTGGCCGGGACCCACCGCGAACAGCGCCGATTTCTCAATGTCCTGCGGTATCTCAGCAATGAACTCGAGGTGTCACTGGTCTGCCTTGGGGTCAGCGAGGCCGTCGATGCTATTCGCGGTGATATCCAGCTTGCCCGACGGCTGGACGAACATCATCTGCCAAACTGGCGCGACGATGCCGAGTTCTCGGACATGATCCAGACCCTTATTGCTGCCATGCCACTGGAAAAGAAGTCCAACCTGAAGGTCAAATCTCTCAAGCAGGTCTTGGCACTGACCGGTGGGGTGACCTCGCGCATCTTCGCTCTGGTCAAGGATCTTTCC
>NZ_LWEX01000456.1 GCF_001634885.1 Sulfitobacter sp. HI0040
ATCGGTCACATTGTGGACTTGCCCGGCTTTTGTGGAGAGCGTTTAGCTCACTTCCCGTGCCTTTCGCTCGAAGGCGATGGGGCTCTGGAAGCCGAGCGACGAATGGCGCCTGACGGGGTTATAGAACCCGTTGATGTATCTGGCGACAGCGTTTTCGGCCTGAGCGCGTGTCTGCCACGCGACCGGCCAGATCAGCTCCGACTTGATGGTCTTGAAGAACGTCTCGACCATCGCGTTGTCATAGCAGTTCCCGCGCCCGCTCATTGAGATAAGAAGGCCTCGTTTTCGGAGCAGTGCCTGATAGTCGACAGAGCAGTATTGCGACCCGCGGTCGGAATGATGGACCAGCCCCGTCGCAGGGTTGCGAGCCACCAAGGCACGCCGCAGAGCTTCGACCGCAAGATCGCGCTTCAGGCGGTCACTCGTGGCCCAGCCGACGACGCGCCGCGAGAAGAGGTCGAGAACGATGGCGAGGTAGAGCCAACCCTCTGCCGTCCAGATATAGGAGATGTCCGCCCCCCACTTCCTGTCCGGGCCATCCGCCGTGAAGTCCTGCGCCACCAGATTGGGCGCGACAGGCCAAGCATGTTCGCTGTCCGTCGTGCGCTTGAAGCGCCGCTTCTGACGCGCGATCAACTGGTTCTCGCGCATGAGACGCGCTGTGCGATGCCGCCCGATCTCGTGCCCTTCGTCGACGAGGTCGCGGTGCATCCAGGGGCTGCCGTAGGTGCCATTCGACAGCGCGAAGGCCGTTCGGATATGGGCCAGATAGACCATGTCCTGCTGCTGACGACGACAGGCGGGACGCTCCTGCCAGGCGAAGAACCCGCTCTGGCTAACGCCGAGGACACCGCACATCCGGCTGATCGGGAAGCTGGCCTTCTCCGCTTCGATGAAGCCGAAGGTCATCGACTTCCCTCTTTCGCGAAGAAGGCCGCGGCTTTTTTTAGAATGTCGCGCTCCTGCTTCAGGACCGCATTCTCTCGCCGCAGCCGCTTCAGTTCAGCATGCAGATCGATGGGGGTCTC